>CAZHSS010000286.1:0-2302 GCA_964535205.1 uncultured Verrucomicrobiota bacterium | reverse complement strand
AGCGGCAGCCCGATCGCCGACGTCAGCGAGTACCGCCCCCCCCACCCAGTCCCAGAACCCGAACATGTTGTCGGGGTTGATCCCAAAGGCCTCCACCTCTTTCGCCGCCGTCGACACCGCCACGAAATGCCGCGCCACCGCCGCCGGGTCGCCCAGCCGTTCCAGCAGCCACGCCTTCGCTGTCTCCGCGTTGGTCATCGTCTCCTGCGTCGTGAAGGTCTTCGACGCCACGATGAACAGCGTTTCCGCCGCGTCCAGGTCGCGCGTCGCCTCCACGATGTGCGTGCCGTCCACGTTGGAGACGAACCGCACCGTCAGGTTGCGCTGACTGTACGGCTTCAGCGCCTCGACCGCCATCACCGGGCCCAGGTCGCTCCCGCCGATGCCGATGTTCACAATGTTCCGGATCGGCTTGCCCGTGAATCCGAGCCACCGGCCCGAGCGCACGAGATCGGCAAACCCGCTCATCTTCTCCAGCACCGCATTCACCCCCGGCATCACGTCCCTGCGGTCCACCAGAATCGGCGTGTTGGACCGGTTGCGCAGCGCGATGTGCAACACCGGGCGCTTCTCGGTCTCGTTGATCTTCTTCCCCGAGAACATCGCGTCGATCTCGCCGCGCAGATCCGCCATCGGGCACAGCGCCTGCAGCAACGCCATCGTCTCGGCCGTCACCCGGTTCTTCGAGTAGTCCAGATACCACCCCCCCGCCTCGAGGCTGAACGTCCTCCCGCGTTCCGGATCCGCCGCAAACAGCTCCCGCAGCGACACCGCCTTCATCTGCGCGGCGTGCGCCTTCAGCGCCTTCCATTCCGGGGTCGTATCGAGTCTCTTGCGGCGGGGCATGGCAACCTCCTTCGGA
The DNA here is from genome assembly GCA_964535205.1 of uncultured Verrucomicrobiota bacterium. Taxonomy (GTDB): domain Bacteria; phylum Verrucomicrobiota; class Kiritimatiellia; order CAIQIC01; family Lenti-01; genus JAAZFE01. The sequence continues at coordinate 1,440 of CAZHSS010000286.1, read as the reverse complement.
GTGAGGTCAGAGGTCAGGGTTCAGGTCGGGCCGTCGCGGATCTCTCTTGCCGAAATCCCTGACCTCCGCCCCTGCCCTCTGACCTCTGTGTTCTGACCTCTTGTCGTTCCTATTTCTTCACCTGGATCTTCTTGAAGCGGCCGATGGGCGGCAGCTTGCCGACAATCGGGGCGGCATAGTCGAGGAACGCCTTCGTCACGTCGCAGCCGTTCTTCGCAATGTACGCGTCGGGCATGTGCCGCGTCTCCTTGGCCACCTGCCGCAACTCCACCCGCTCGAAGAACACCTGGTACTTTTTGCCCTTCTTGCGGCGGATCGCCACGCTGCCGTCGATGTCTCCGCTGGTCGCCAGCTTCACCGCCTCGCGGCCCACCGCAAACGCCTCCCTGGCGTCGTTCTCGGACACCAGCCCCGGGAACGAACGCTGCAGGTAGCCGAACGTGTCGGCGCGCACGCGCGTGATGTCCGTCTTCGCCTTGATCACCCCCGCCAGCGAGTCGCCCAGCGCCCCGGACCCCGACAGCTGGACGTTGCCGTGGCTGTCCACTTCCTTGGTGAACGCCGCGGCAATCGCCCGGCCCGACGCGTCGCAGATGCCTTCCGACACCGCCACCACGCAGCGCCCCTGCTTCTTCACCACCGCCGCCACCTGCTTCGGAAACTTCTCCAGGTCGAACGGACGCTCCGGCAGGTAGATCAGGTGCGGGCCCGCCCCCGGATAGGTGCGCGCCAGCGCCGCCGCCGCCGTCAGGAACCCCGCGTGACGCCCCATCACGATGTTGATCTTCACGCCCGGCAGCGCCGCGTTGTCCAGATCATCGCCCATGAACGCCTGCGCCACGAACTTCGCTGCGCTCGCCCACCCCGGCGTGTGGTCGTTCTCCCGCAGATCGTTGTCCACCGTCTTGGGAATGTGGAAACAGTGCATCTCGAAGCCGGCTTTCTTCGCCTCTTCGTTGATGATGTGCGTCGTCTCCGCCGAGTCGTTCCCGCCGATGTAGAAGAAAAACCGCACGTTGTGCTTCTGCAGCTTCTCGAAAATCTTCGCGCAGTCCTCCGGCGTCGGCTTCTTGCGCACCGATCCCAGCCCCGACGACGGCGTATTTGCCACCGCCTGCAGCGTCTTCACGCTCTCCCGGCCCAGATCAATCAGATCCTCGCCGAGAATCCCCTTGATCCCGTGCAGCGCCCCGTAGATCTTTTTGATCTGCGCGTGCTTCTTCGCCTCCATCACCGCCCCCACCAGGCTCTGGTTGATCACCACCGTCGGCCCCCCGCTCTGCGCGATCAGCATGTTCCCCACAATCTTCTTTTTGTTCTGCGGCATAAAACGTTTTTCCTTTCGAAAGTTCCTGGCTTTTTGCCCGACTATCCAACCAGATGCCCGCCCCCTTCGGCAAGCGGATTCAGAACCCCTCAAAACGTGTAATTCACCGCCCC
>CAZHSS010000285.1:0-2313 GCA_964535205.1 uncultured Verrucomicrobiota bacterium | reverse complement strand
TGCGTCCGTGGCCCACTCGCCCAGCATGATGGTTTTCTTGTACACACGATCTGCGTCTCCCGGCCAGACCACTTCCCAGTCTTCGCCCGTTCCGTCGGTGCCCTGCTTGTGGGCCGCGCCGATCTTGTAGCGCAAGACCGTGCCGTTGGCCGGTTTCGGAAATTCAAACTTCCACCAGCTGCTGGAATCGCCATCAACGTTGTATTTCCAGGCCCCCGCCGCCACGCGGGTGGCGGAATTCGCGCCGGCGCCGCCCGCGCCTTCCGGCCAATCCGTGCCGTTGGTTGTGTAATACAGATGGGCCGCCGTGCCGCCGACCTTCGGGGTCTTGGCCCAGACCACCACGGACGTAGAGGTCAAGGTGTACTGGTTGGTGGCCACAAAATCCCCGCCGCCGGGAAAATCCCCGTCCACGGCAATACTGTTCACGTAGTAGTTATGGTTCGACGTGCCCCCGACCTGCCAGGTCCAGAAGCGAAGTTTGGTGGCCGGAGCGGCCAAAACCCAGTTGTAGTTGCTGACGCCGTTGAGGGTCAGCACCAGATTGGTCGGACTGGTAAAGGCCATTGAGGCGGATTGCGCCCCGCTGTTCCACCCGATATGCGTGTCGTTGGTGATTCCCGCCCCGCGCAGTTCATAGGACGAGCCGCCCCCGATGAAAATCAACTGCAGGACGTCCTGGCCGCCTTCATCCACCAGCGCCCAGCCCAGGCTTTTTCCGTTTTCAATCCAGTTGTGCTGATAGTCGAACGAATTCGTCTGTCCCGCGTCCAGGGCCGCAGGGAACGTGGCGGTGTACTGGACGAAACCAGTGTCGCCCGCCCACATGCCGATGGCATCGTTGCCGATATCGTTGTTGTATTCACCGGTGCCATTGAAATGCCCCCCCCCGCCGTCGGTCACGAACGCGCCCCAGGTCGTCGCGTTCAGATAGTTGACCGGTCCGAAAGCCCCGCCGCCGCTGTCGCCCGCATCCGTCATCGCCGCCATATCATGGTACACCCAGTCCAGTTCGCCGTAGGCCGTGCCATAGCCGTTGGTCGTGTCCGGCGGGAAGTTGGTCGCATTGGCCTGGCCGATGGTCACCTGATAGCTGGTCGCGCCCTGGGTGCCGATCCGGCAGTTGGCTGTATTCGCCGCCGCGAATTTCTCCGGCCAGATGCGCTGGACGAAATTGACGCCCTCGAAGCCAAGGAACATGTCATGAGCGCAGCCCGGCGGATTGTCGCGCCATTCGCCGTCATAGGGACAACCGGGGTGGTTGTGGACCGCCGAGTTGATCTGCATGCCGCCGTCGAGCCGCATCAGGACGTTGTCGGCCGAGCCGTCCACGCGCGCGGTGAACACGACGTTGGTGCCCTGGGTGATGCGCGGAACCGTCTCGCGATAGGTGTACGACGGCGGCGTCACGCCGTCGGGGAAGCCGCGGTTTGCGTAGCCGTAGGGATTGAACTCCGCATCGCCGTCGGGACCGTCCTTGCGGTCCACGGTGATGATCCCGGCCAGTTGACCGTCTTCGGTGATCGAAATCACGTCGCCGGGCCAAAGGCTGCTCGGATCGGGATTCTTGTAGCCCCAGACCGAATAGCTGTTGGGGGGCTGGTTCACGTTGTAGATGTCAATGGCGTAGACGTAGTCCGCCGCCGGGCCGCTGCCGGTGAAGTAGCACTGGTAGGTGCGGGCGTAGTTGTACAGATAGGCGTCGTCCGGGAAGGTGCCTTGGGTCGGAATGCTGCGCCAATCTTCCCACTTGGAGTTGAACACCGTCAGGAAGGTGTTCCACGGAAACGTCCCGCCGCGTTCCCAGGCGATGACCGCTCCGTCCCAGTGCGCGCCCATCCCGTGGTGGGAGTAGCGCGCGCCGTTTTCGTGGATCTTCAGCAGCTCGGGAATGTGGGTCTGGCCCCACTGACCCAAAAACGCGGTGCTCGCCCAGCGCGGAAAGGCCCCGCCGCTGCCGGAAAGGGTCTCCGCGTGGCGATTGCCGTCGGTGTAGAGCAGGCCAAGTCCGCCGCGCAGGAAGTAGTAGGCATGCTGGAGTTCCTTGCGGTCCACGTAGTCGTTGTCGTGGCTCTGCGCGTGCATCACGCCCACGGCCGGATCAAAGCCCCCCGCCCCGGCGTTGTCGTAGCCCCACAGGTCGCCCGCGCTGAATCGCCAGTTGAGCTGGTTGCGCAGGTCGTTGTCCACCAGCCGCATCCCGGCGGCGATGTACCCGCCGTAGCCCGGCGGCTGGCCGAGGTGCTCGCCGAACAGCAGCGCGTCGTCGCGCGCAATTTCCGTGTTGAAGTTGCTGTCGCGGTGGTTCCAATC
>CAZHSS010000284.1:0-2326 GCA_964535205.1 uncultured Verrucomicrobiota bacterium | reverse complement strand
CCGCCGCCCGTAGCCCCGCCCCATGGCCTTCAGCATCCGGTCGCTGATGTGCTGCAGCGGCAAATCCAGATACGGGCAGACCCGGTCATCCGCCGCCATGGTGTCCAGGATTTCCGTCGTCAGGTGCCGCGGATGCGCATACAGGATGCGGAACCACAGGGGCCCGGGCAGCTTGTACAGTTCCCGGAGCAGGCGGGGCAGCTGCGACCGCCCGGCCCGGTCCAGCCCGTAGGCCGTCGTATCCTGTGCAATCAGATTCAATTCCCGCGCGCCGGCTTCCACCAGCTGCCGGGCTTCGGTCAGTACCGCCTTGAGGGGCCGGCTGGTCCGCGTCCCCCGGATTAGCGGGATGGAGCAATACGAACAGTTGTTGGAGCACCCCTCCCCCAGCTTGAGATAGGCCGAAGCGGCGGACCCGATCCGCATCCGCGGCCGGTCCAGGAATGCAAAATACCCCCGGGGCAGCGCCTGCCCAGCGAACCCGCGGGCGGCCCGGGACGGGTCCGGGCGGCCTTCGATCAGCTCCCGGCAGATGTCCGGCAGGCGCAGATAGTCGGCGAATCCGACCCGGGCATCTGCCTGATCCAGGAAGGACGCCAGGTCCGGCGCGCCGCCCGCCCGCTCCACCAGGCAGCCCACGGCGACCAGCAGCGGCCGGCTCCGCCGGTTGTTCCGTCCGGCCAGCTCCCGCAACACCTCCGCCGCCTCCCGGCGCGCCTCGTCCAGAAATCCGCAGGTGTTGACGATGCAGACATCCGCCCGGAGCGGGTCGGCGACAAACCGGAATCCGGCCAGCGCCATATGCCCCAGGATCCCTTCGGAATCCACGGTGTTTTTCGGGCAGCCCAGGCTGACCAGGCCGAACCGGGGGGCGCTCGGCCTAGACATGATTCTCCATCAGCCCGAACAGCCAGGCAATCTGCTCGCCCAGGTTCTGCATGTTGCGCAGACCTTCTTCGTCGGTCAGCACATCCCCCGGCGCCGTCCCCATGCCGAAATTCCAGTACGTGGACCCCGGCACGATCATCTCGCAGATCAGGAACAGGTGGTTGATCGAGTCCATCACATGCACCCCGCCGCCGCGGCGCTCGGCCGAAACCGCGGCGCCGATCTTGCGCCGCAACAGCCCGCCGTTGGCCAGCGCCACGTATCCCGCCCGGTCGATCAGCGCCTTGGTTTCCGCCGACAGGTTGGCAAAATAACTCGGCGATCCGATCAGGATGGCGTCGGCGTCCAGCATCTTGGCGAAGGCCAGGTTGAAGATGTCGTCTTCCATGACGCAGCGGCGGTTTTTCATCCGCCCGCAGGCGCCGCAGGCCGTGCAGCCCCGGATGCGCGTGCCGCCCACCTGGAGGTAGTCGGTTTCATGGCCCGCTTCCGCAATCGGCTCCAGCGCCTTTCGCAGCAGGATTTCCGTGTTGCCGCCCTTGCGCGGGCTCCCGTTGATCGCCAATGCTTTCATGTTCATCCCTTCATTCTGACTATCCCCTGACCTCTGCCCTCTGAACTCTGACCTCTGGATAGCCTCCGGCCATCCCCTGGCTCCCATTCCCCCTGACCTCTGACCTCTGACCTCTGCCCTCTGCCCTCTGGAGGGCCTCGGCCCTCCCCGGCCGTCCCCGCCATCCAGCACGCCGCCTCGTGACCCGGCTCCACCTCCCGCATCGCCGGCTGGTCGCGGCACACGTCCCGGGCCAGGGGGCAGCGCGGGGCAAATCGGCAGCCCGGCGGCGGGTTCGCCAGCGACGGCAGCTGCCCGGGGATGTCCGGCAGGCGGTCCGCCTTCCGGTGCAGACGGGGCATCGCGGCGAGCAGTCCCCGGGTATAGGGATGCGCCGGGCGGTCGAACACCGCTTCGCGCGGCCCCTTTTCCGCCAGCCGCGCCGCATACATCACATGTACCCGGTCGCACACATCCCACACCACGCCCATGTCGTGGGTGATCAGCAGGACGGCCGTATCGCCCCCGCGCACGCTCAACAGCAGCTCGAAAATCTGCGCCTGGATGGTCACATCGAGCGCCGTGGTGGGCTCGTCGGCAATCACCAGTTCCGGCTCGGGCAGCAGGGTCATCGCCAGCATCACCCGCTGGCGCATGCCGCCGGACAGCTGATGCGGCCAGTCCTTCGTCCGCTGGTCGGGGTCCGGCAGCCCTACGCGCTTCAGCCAGTCCACGCCCAGCGCCCAGGCTTCGCCGCGCGACAGCGCCCGATGCAACCGCGCGGACTCAACCAGCTGGTCGCCGATCCGATGCAGCGGCGACAGCGCCGTCATCGGCTCCTGGAAAATCATCCCGATCTTACCCCCGCGCACCGCCTGCAGCTCC
>CAZHSS010000283.1:0-2351 GCA_964535205.1 uncultured Verrucomicrobiota bacterium | reverse complement strand
TGGGCGCGGGGATTTCGTCGGAATGGCACAGGTGGACGATCTGCGCGGGCTTGCGGACCACACGAGCAAACAGGATTTCCGTTTCATTGCGCGCCGGAATGTCCGCCGGGGCATCCAGGGGATAGTGGCGGGGCAGTTCCGCCGGCGGATCGGGATGGAACAGCCAGAGATCGGAGAGCGGCGTATCGGGGTTGACCGCCAGCAGGCCGAACGGCTTCGGCGGCGGCAGGAGGGTGGCGTCACTGCCCGTCAGGGACAGCCGGGCATCGGGGAACGCGGCGGGCGTGCGGATGCGGACATGGGCGGAGAGATCCACCTGGACGGATTGGATGGATTCCGGACCGATGCCGCGGACAACCACGCGATAGAACGCTTGCCAGCCGAGGCCCGGCAGGCGGTAGGTCAGCGAGTGTCCCATGCGGTGGGACATAGGGCGCTCCAGCTCGATGTCCAGCACGTCGCGCGCCGGCCGGCGCACGGCGATGCCGTCGCGCGGCGTCCAGACCGGCGGAGGGGAATCCTCCGGGCCGGCGCCGGGTTCGGGGGTGTCGCGCCAGCGCCATTCCCGGGCCGGCCAGAGGCGGCCGACGCTCCAGACCTGCAGCGTGTCGAGATCGATTTCCGGCGGGGGATTGGTCCAGTGAACCGTGGAAATTTCCGTTTCTCCGGACGGCGGAAAGAACTCCCGCACCTGCGCCCATCCCTGGCCAATCGTCAGCAACGCCGGGGGAGGGGCCGCGGCAGAAACGCCGGCCAGAACGGTCCCGGCCAGGACCGACATGCCGAGATGGCGGGGACATTTCATGGTGGATCCGGAGCATAAGCGCCGCATGCGGACGGAGCAAGGCGAGAATGGCTTCCGCCCGGACTTTGCCCGGACTCCCGTATCCTCCCGCATCAAAAGGTCTTAATGCAGCTTATGGCCCTGCACAGTACCGATGCTGTTCGTGCCGGACAGAGGTCCGGAAGTTTTCTGTTTTCGCGCGGGGAGGGTGCCGGGTAGGATAGGAGCATGATTTCAAGAAGCATTGGCGGGGTACTGGCGGGCATGATGATCATGACGGGTTGCGGCAGGATGGAGGCGCCGGAGGCGGCTGCGCCGGCGGCGGAGCCGGCGGTGACGGTCGCGGTGTCGGGGGAACGGGCGCTGGAGGAGGTCCGGAATTTCACGGCGCTGGGGCCCCGGGTATCGGGCACGGCGGGCGCGGAACGCGCTGCGGACTATCTGGCGGGCCGTCTGCGCGAACTGGGGGTGGAGGCGGAGATCCAGGAGTTCCGCGACCGGGCGCCGGGCGGGGAGCTGGTGTTCCGCAACGTGATCGGACGGATCCCGGGGACGGGCGAGGGCATTCTCCTGTTCGGCTCGCACTACGACACGAAGGCGGGGATTTCGGAGGATTTCGAAGGAGCGAACGATTCGGGATCGAGCACGGGGCTGCTGCTGGAGCTGGCGCGGGTGTTCCGGGAAGGCGCGCCGCATTCGATGGAGATCCGGCTGGCGTTTTTCGACGGGGAGGAATGCGCGGAGGCGTACGGTCCAACAGACGGCCTGCACGGCAGCCGCCGCCTGGTCCGCCAAATGGAGGCGGACGGGAGCCTGGAGACAGTCGCGGCGATGATCCTGCTGGACATGGTGGGCGACCGGAACCTGACGGTGACGATTCCGCGCAACAGCACGCCGGAGCTGGTGGCGAAGGCGTTCGACGCGGCGCGGGCGGAGGGCGTTCGCCGCGCGTTCCAGCTCTATCCGGGGCACATTCTCGACGACCACGTCCCGTTCCTGGAGCGGGGGGTGCCGGCCATCAACCTGATTGATTTCCACTACGGCAGCGCTCCGGGCCTGAACGACTGGTGGCATACGCCGGAGGACACGATGGACAAGCTGTCGGCGGAGAGCCTGGGCATCGCGGGGCGGGTGGCGGCGCGCATGGCCCGGGAAATGCTGCGCGAGTCCTCGGGAAAATGAGCCGGCGGGGGCCTTTTTTCTGGACAGCCGGCGGGGGGGCAGTCCAGCATTCCGGAGAATCTGGATGACAAGGAGACCGACGATGTTCAATCCCCAGGCCGAAGCGATGCCCGTTGGAGACTTGCGCAAGCTGCAGGGGCGGCGGCTGCGGGCGCTGGCCGAGCGCGCGTACGACCGGGTGCCGTTCTACCGCGCCAAGATGGATGCGCAGGGGGTGAAACCCGAGGACATCCGGGGCATCGAGGACATCGTGAAGCTGCCGTTCACGGTGAAGGCGGAGTTCCGCGAGCAGTATCCCTTCGGGATGTTCGCGGCGCCGATGTCGGAGATCGTGCGGATCCACGCGAGTTCGGGGACGACGGGCAAGCCGACGGTGGTGGGCTAT
>CAZHSS010000282.1:0-2359 GCA_964535205.1 uncultured Verrucomicrobiota bacterium | reverse complement strand
GCAAGCAAAATCTTACCACTCTTATCGCATGTCCCGAATTTGGTCGTGCGCCCGACCGGCTTCGCGCCGCGGATTACACCATGACAACGCCCAAGGGCTTGTGCTATGCTTCGCTGAAAAAAAAAGCTGAGACATCCTTTTCCATCGGCCTTCCGGAGCAACCGGTGAGTGAATCCGTCCAATCCAAACCCGCGCGGCTGCGCCTTTCCCGGCGCCGCCAGCTGTCGCTGATCGGCTCCTATGCCCGGGAGCGCCTCTCGCGCCAGGTCCGCGCCGTGGCCTTCATCACCGCCTATCTCGTCCTGTTCCAGGTGTTCGTGCTGAAAGCGCCCATCCTGGACTTTGCGCAGATCGCGCTGGGCATTCTCGCGGTGGTCGTCGGACTGACCTTGTTCATGGAAGGCCTGTTTCTGGCTATCATGCCGCTGGGCGAGCGCTGCGGCCTGCGCCTGCCCGCCCGCGCCGGGCTCGGCGTGCTGCTGGCCTTCGCCGCGGTGCTGGGCATCACCGCCACCTATGCCGAGCCCGCCATCGGCTTCCTCAAGGCGCAGGGCAGCGCCACCGTGCCCTGGGCCGCGCCCCTGCTCTACTACATGCTCAACAGCGGCGCGCCCCTGACCGTCGGGGCCGTCGCCGCCGGCGTCGGCATCGCCGTCATCCTGGGCACCATGCGGTTCCTGCGCGGATGGAGCCTCAAGCCGTTCCTGTTCTCGGTCATTCCCGCCCTGCTGCTGCTGTCGGGATGGGCCGCCCGCGATCCGCGCACCGCCGCCATCCTCGGGCTGGCGTGGGATTCCGGCGGCGTCACCACCGGCCCCGTCACCGTCCCGCTGGTCATCGCGCTGGGCATCGGCGTTTCCCGCATCGCCGGGCGCGGCGATGAACCCTCCGGCGGTCTCGGCGTCGTCGCCTTCGCCTCCGCCCTGCCCGTGCTGATGGTCCTGCTGCTCGCCCTCGCGCTGGCCCCGCGCTTCCCCATGCCCGGCGAACAGGCGGAGTTCTTTTCCCCCGCCAACCGCGAACAGGCCGTCCGCGTGGCCGGCGGCGAGGACGCCCTCCGCCGCCTGGCCGCCGCATCGCTCACGCCGGAGCAGCTGGCCGCGCGGCCGGGTGCGGACGCGCCGGAAGAACCCGACCCGTCGGACGGCGTCGCCCTGGCCCCGGCGGAGTGGACGGCCCACGTCGCCAACGCGTTCCAGGCCATCCTGCCGCTGACCTTCGTCCTGCTGTTCGCCCTGTGGGTCATCGTCCGCGAACGTCTGCCTCAGCCCGACGAGGTAGCCCTGGGGCTGGTCTTCAGCCTGATCGGCATTCTGATTTTCAACTACGGCATGGACCGCGGGCTCTCCAGTCTGGGCAACCAGGCCGGACGCGCCCTGCCCCGCGCCTGGGTGGCCACCGAACGGCCCGACAAGGCCGTCGTCTATCACGGCATCGACGAGTCCATGCTGGTGCAGGCCGTGCAGCCCGACGGCTCCCGGGCCGAATACCTGCCCACGGCCTCCGAGGACGGACCCGCCTTCATCCCCTTTCTCCGCGACCGCTACAACGCCGCCGCCCGTGAATACCGCTGGATCCCCGAAGACCCCCCCGTCGCCGGCGGCGGCGTCTTCTGGGGCTATGCCCTGGTGCTGTTTTTCGTGTTCGCCATGGGCGTCGGCGCCACCCTGGCCGAACCGTCCCTCAATGCCCTCGGCATCACCCTCGAGGAACTGACCACCGGCACCTACAAGCGCGCCTACCTGATCCTCACCGTCGCCCTCGGCGTCGGCGGCGGCATGGTCGCCGGCTTCGGGCGCATCCTGTTCGACTGGCCCCTGATCCCGATCCTGGTCGTCGCCTATGCCCTGGCGCTCGTCCTGACCGCCCTCTCCTCCGAGGAAATCACCGCCATTGCCTGGGACTGCGGCGGCGTCACCACCGGACCCATCACCGTGCCGCTCGTCATCGCCGCAGGGCTCGGCATCGGCCAGCGCGCCGGCGCCGCCGCGACGACTTCGAGCGCGACGAACCCGCAGCCAACGAAGAGCCCCCGCCCCTGGCGGAACTGGAGGCCCGGCCATGAACCGCCTGGACGTCTCCCGCATCACCTGCATTGCGGACAACCGCCTGACGCCGCGCATCGAAGCCGAAGCCGACCGCATGGGGCTGCTCGCCACCTACAGCGAGCGCGGCAAGCAGGTCGCCCTGAAAACCCGTCCCGCCGGCCTGCTGTTCGGCCGCCGCCCGCGCCTCGTCGAGGCCCCCTCCGACGTGATCCGCCTGTATGTGCCGCGCCGGCACGAACAGGCCGCCATGGCCCGGCTCGCCGCCGCCGCCGACCTCTTCCTGCCCGGCCGCGGCAGCCTCTTCGCCGAGG
>CAZHSS010000281.1:0-2369 GCA_964535205.1 uncultured Verrucomicrobiota bacterium | reverse complement strand
TGGACATGGGGAACGGCGGCCGCCGCCTCCTGATATTTCGCGTGAATCGCCAGATCCGCCGCGGTCCGCACGGGATAGTACAGGTCGTCGTCCGGGCCCGGATCGAATGAGAACTCACGGAAAATCACCGTGCGATCGAATGACAATTCGGGAGTGAAGTGCCTGAACTCGTGCGTGCGCGTATAGGGCACATCGCCGTCGCATTCGTTCATGACCGATGTGCCCTGGAAGTCGGCGATGTCCAACACCTGCGGCTCGAACCGCACGGACCGCCATCCCAGCCGCCCGTGCTTGTAATCGAAGAACCGATCGATGGGCCCCGTGTAGACGAGCAGATCGTGGGCCGGCAGCGCATGCTCCACGGCGAAGAAATCCGTGTTCAGGCGCACGTCGATGTTCGGGTGATCCAGCATGTTCCTGAAAATCGCCCCGTAGCCGCCGATGGGAATGCCCTGCCAGGTGTCGTTGTAATAGCCCACGTTGTAGGTGTACCGCACCGGCAGGCGCGTGATGATATAGGCCGGCAGCTCGGTGGCCTTCCGCCCCCAGTGTTTTTCGGTGTACTCTTTGACGAACGCCTCGTACAGCGTGCGCCCCACCAGCGAGAGCGCCTTTTCCTCGAGGTTCCGCGGCTCGGCGATGCCCTCCTTCGCCGCCTCCGCCGCCACCCAGGCCCGGGCCTCGTCCGGCGACAGCCGACGCCCCAGCAGCAGGTTGATCGCCGCCAGGCCGAACGGCAGTGGATACACCTTCCCTTTCCTCGTCGCCCAGACGGTATGCCGGTACGAATTGAACGTCGTGAAGCGGTTCAGATACCGCCATCCCGGCTCGTGGGAGGTGTGGAAGATGTGCGGACCGTAGGTGTGCACTTCGATGCCCGTCTCGGGATCCGGACATGACCAGCAATTGCCACCGATATGGTTGCGCTTTTCCAGCACGACCACCTTCCAGCCCAGTTCGTTGGCAAAACGCTCCGCCATCACCGAGCCGTAGAATCCCGAACCCACCACGACGACGGTCTTGGTTTGCATTGTCTTGATCATCGCGCCCACTCTACGATTTCCCCAGCAATTGCGCCAGCGCCCGCCCGCCGGCATACGCGCGGTCGGACCAGACGTACCGCCATTCGCCGAACAGGCCGGTCGTCTCGATCCCGCGCCCGCGCAGCCAGTCGCGGACATGCCGCACCGCGACGGCCCGGTGCAGATCGGACACCACGTAGGAAACCGGATAGCTCTGAATCTCCGCCGCCGCGACCTCCCCCGGGCCGAAATCCAGCATCCGCCCCAGATCGGCCAGCGCCCGGTCCCGCAGGCCTTCCTCGTCCGGCCGGGCGCCGGCCGGCAGGAAGATCTCCGCCTGAACCGCCGTCCGGCCATCCGCCTGGCCCGACAGGGAGAACGGAAACGACACCCGCGACACCGCGATGTCCGGATCGTAGATGTAGAACCAGTGGGCCGGGCTGAGAGACTCCCGGTTCACGATGAAATTCACGCAGTAGTGCCGCAGGGCGCGCAGGCGGCCGGCCGCCTCGCGGACATCCGCCGGGGCGTCCGGAATCATGCCGGCCAGCGCCGGCAGCGGGATCGTGGACACCAGCGCGTCGTATTCCTCCACCGCCCCGTCCTGGAACGTCACGCGCCGGCGCGCGGCGTCCACGGCGACCGCGCGCCGGTTCAACCGGATATCCGCCTCCCGGTACATGGGCGCAATCAACGCCTCGAATCCGCCCTGCCGGGGATAGCGGAAGGTGCGGAACACCGCCTGCTTTTCCTCCTGATGCCCTTTCGCGCCCGCCAGAATGTTCTCCACCTGGGACGGCAGCAGCCGCCCTCCCAGCCAGTCCGTCGCCAGTTCCGCCATCGGCACGTGCCAGTATTTCGCCGTGTAGAGCCGGTAGAAATTCTCCAGCAGATAATCGCCGTACTGAAACCGGCACCATTCCTCGTAGTTCCGCGGTTCGCGGCCCCGGTACTGTTCCTGCGCCGACAGGAAATCCGCCAGCGCGGCATCGCGCTGGTCCGGAGGCAAATCAGCCAGATGGTTCTGCACGGGATAGGCAAACCAATGCCCCGCCTTGTGGTTCAACACCACGCTCTTCGGCATCTCGTGCAAAGGCCCCGCCGCGCTCACCCGCGACAGCCACTCCTCGTCCTGCGAATGGCAGATGTGCGCCCCCTGGTCGAACCAGACCCCCGCGAACTCGTGCGATCGCGCGTATCCCCCCGGCGCCGCCTCCGCCTCGAACACCCGCGCGCCCGGACAATGCCGGGCAAACCCCAGCCCCGCCAGCCCCGCCCCCAGCACCATGACATTGCGATCAGACATGGAAACATCTAACCACGGATGAACACGGATGGACACGGATA
>CAZHSS010000280.1:2015-2379 GCA_964535205.1 uncultured Verrucomicrobiota bacterium | reverse complement strand
GACGCCCCCAGCCGCGCCACCATCCCCGAATGGAACGCCCTGCAGACCGATTACGCCGACCGCGGCTTCACCGTGGTCGGGCTGGCGGCCGATCCCCGCCCCGCCGCCGCCATCGCGCAGGAAACCGCCTCTCTCGGCGCCGCCTTCCCCGTCGGACTCGCCGACATCCCGACCATCGCCGCGTTCGGCGGCCCCGACGCCATCCGCGCCATCCCCACCGCCTTCCTGCTCGACCGCAACGGCGCCATCGCCCGCGCCTATGCCGGCTTCCAACCCTGGCCGATCCTGCGCGCCGACATCGACGCCGCCCTCGACGGCCTCCCCCTGCCCTCCCTGGCCAAAGACGACGAGCCGGAACCCGCGG
>CAZHSS010000280.1:0-1950 GCA_964535205.1 uncultured Verrucomicrobiota bacterium | reverse complement strand
CCCCCACCCCCCGGACCGGGTTCCCGCCAGTCTCGGTTATTATAATAACCGAGACAAGTCATTCGCCCCCCCTCCCGGCCAACGGCCCCAGTCTCGGTTATTATAATAACCGAGACAGATGCCCCCCCTGAATCTGAACGGACAGGAGGCTCCGGATGAGCTTGGCCTCGACCCCAGGCCGGTTTTCCACGCCATGGAAAATTTCCGCGCGATTTTTCCACGCCATGGAAAAAAGTTTTCCACACTGTGGAAAATCCGGGGTATCTTGTTCCACACTATGGAAAAACCCGCATCCCGTTTTCCACGCTGTGGAAAAAAGTTTTCCACGCTGTGGAAAATCGCCGTCCTCGTCAGTCTCGGCGCCATGGCCGCGATGGCTTCGCCTTTCACGGTCAGCGCCGAACGGCGCGAGCATGCTGGGGCCCCCGCCCTGAGCGTCGCATTCGGGATCCCGGCGGATCACCACCTTTATGCCAGCTTCAGCGTGGCCACCCCCGAGGGCGACGCCCTGGCGCCGCTGGACGTCCCGGAACCGGACACCTTCAAGCCCGAGGACTTCGAGGCCAGCTATTCGACCTCCTTCGCGGCCCTCTACGCCGCGCCCGCCGCGGAATCCATCGTGGTGACCTATCAGGGCTGCAAGGGCGAATTGTGCTACCTCCCGGAAGAAGTCACCCTGGCGATCGGCCCCGCCGCCGAAGCCGCCGCACACGAATCCGAACCGACTCCATCCGCCGCACCGGCCCCCGTCCCCGAGCCGGCCCCCGAGGCCCCCCCCTGGCCTGAACTTCTCGCCGCCCGCGGCGATCCCGCCCGCCTCGTCGGCTACGCCGATGTCCCGGCCTTTCTCGCGTTCCTCGATCCCTCTCTCTCCGCGAATACCGCCGGATCCGAATCCTCGGCGTGGAGGCTCTTCCTGGACGATCCGGGGACGTTCTATCTGCGCCACGGCGTTTGGCCATCCATCCTCCTGATCCTGATCGGCGGATTTCTCCTGAACCTGACGCCTTGCGTCCTGCCGATGATCCCCATCAATCTCGCCGTCATCGGCGCCAGCGGAAGCAATTCCCCGCGCGCCGTCCGCTTCGGCCTCGGCCTCGTTTATGGCCTGGGCATGGCCCTGGTGTATGGCGCGCTCGGACTCGTCGTCGTGCTGTCCGGTTCCGTCTTCGGCTCCATCAACTCCTCGCCCGTTTTCAATGCCGCCATCGCCGTTCTGTTCTTTGCGCTGGCCCTGGCGATGTTCGATGTATGGCAACTTGATTTCTCCCGCTTCCGCAAGACCGGCGGCCTCGCCGGACGCGCGCGGCTCCCCGCGGTCCTCGTCATGGGCGGCATTTCCGCGCTGCTGGCCGGGGCCTGCGTCGCGCCGGTCCTGATCGCCGTGCTGGCGCTGTCCGGATCGCTCTATGCCCAGGGCGTCGGCATGGCCCTCGTCCTGCCGTTCCTGCTCGGCGTCGGCATGGCCCTGCCCTGGCCGCTGGCCGCCGCCGGCCTCGCCGTCCTGCCCAAGCCCGGCGCCTGGATGGAAACGGTCAAGAAGGCTTTCGGCGTGTTCATCCTGCTGCTGGCCCTGTACTACGCCTGGAACACCTATCGCGCGCTGCGCCCCGCCGCCCTGCCGGAGAGCGCCGCCGAAACCGTGTCCGGCGGCTCCGTCTTCCGCGACGTGGATCTCGCCCAGGCCGCTCCCGGCGACTTCGAGGCGCTCGTCCGCGAAGCGCTGGCCAGCGGCAAGCCCATCCTCTTCGACTTCGGCGCCCACTGGTGCAAGGTTTGCAAGGTCATGCAGGCCACCACCCTCCAGGCCCCCGAGATCGTTGCACGGCTGGAAGCCGATGTTTTTCCCATCCACGTCATCGCCGACGTCCCCAACAAGCCCCCCGCCAAAGACCTCCTCGCCCCCTTCGCCGTCCAGGGCTACCCGACCTTCCTGCTCTACCCCGCGCC
>CAZHSS010000279.1:0-2390 GCA_964535205.1 uncultured Verrucomicrobiota bacterium | reverse complement strand
CGTAGGCGCCGGTGTTGTTCCAGCAGTCCATGCCGATGGCGGTGATGGTGCCGTCTTTCTTGACGCCGGTGCGGAGGCGGACGCGGATGGGGTGGCGGGTGCGGCCGGTCCGGAAGTTTTCCTCGCGGGTGAACTGCCAGAAGACGGGGCGTCCGGTGCGCAGGGCGAACAGGGCGACGATGTCTTCGAGGAGGATTTCCTGTTTGGAGCCGAAGCCGCCGCCGATGCGGGGCTTGATGACGCGGATTTTCTGGACGGGGATGCCGAGGGCCTGGGCGACGATGCGGCGGCAGTGGAAGGGGACCTGGGTGGAGGTGGTGATGACGATGCGGCCGGCGGAATCGATGTGGGCCAGCGAGGTGTAGGGCTCGATGGGGCAGTGCTGGGCGTACGGGGTCTCGTAGGTGTCGTCGAAGGTGAAGTCGGCGTCCTTCATGCCCTGTTCGAAGTCGCCGGCCTCGCAGCCGACCTTGGCGACGAGGTTGATCTTCGGCTCGTAGGGGATGGGGATGGGGATGCAGGCTTCGGGCTCGTCATGGATGACGGGGGCGCCCTCGGCCATGGCTTCGTCCAGGGTGAAGACGGGGGTCAGCAGTTCGTAGTCCACCTTGATTTTGGCGAGGGCGGCTTCGGCCTGTTCGGGGGTCTCGGCGGCGACGGCGGCGACGCGGTCGCCGACATAGCGGACCTTGGTATCGAAGATGAAGGTGTCGTAGGGGGAGGGCTCGGGATAGCCCTGGCCGGCGGTGCAGTGGATGTTCCGGGGCACGTTGCCGTGCCAGAGGACGGCCTTGACGCCGGGCATTTTCTCGGCCTTGGAGACGTCAATGGATTTGATGCGGGCGTGGGGGTGGGGGCTCCACAGCATCTTGACGATGAGGGCGTCGGGGGGGGCGAAGTCGCCGACGTAGGAGTTCTTGCCGAGGGCGAGCTGCTTGGCGTCGATCTTGGTGACGGAGTGGTTGACCTGTTTGAAGCTGGCGGCGGGGTTGGTGGTCATGGCAGTTCCTTAGTAGAGGTCAGAGGTCAGATAACAGAGGTCAGGGGAGCAGGAAACAGAGCTCAGCTGGCGGAAAAGAGGCATGGACGTTCAGGCTTTCGGGTCGGACCTGGACTCTGAACTCTGCTCTCTGCCCTCTTCTTTGCGGTCGAGGACGCGGCGGAGGGCGGCCCAGATTTTCTCGTAGCCGGTGCAGCGGCAGAGGTTGCCGTCCATGTATTCGCGGACGGTTTCGTCGTCGAAGTGGGTTTCGTTCTCCATGAGGGCGGTGGCGGACATGATCATGCCGGGGATGCAGTAGCCGCACTGGACGGCGCCGCCGTCGATGAGCTCCTGCTGGAATTCGGAGGGCTTGTCGTGGCTGCCGATGCTTTCGATGGTGCGGATTTCGCGGCCTTCGGCCTGCATGGCGTAGAGCAGGCAGGAATAGACGGCGCGGCCGTCCATCAGGACGGTGCAGGAGCCGCAGGTGCCCTGTCCGCAGCCGAACTTGGCGCCCTTGTAGCCTTCGCGGCGCAGCAGGGCCAGGAGCTTTTCGTCGGGCTCGGTGATGAAGGTTTTGTTCTCGCCGTTGATGGTGAAGGTGACGGTCTGGGGATTCTTTTTCATTATTCGGCCCTTCCGCGGGCGAAGGTGGCGGCCCGCTCCAATGCATCCAGAATCGACACCTCGGCGAGGTGCCGGGAATATTCGGGGGTCATGCCCTCGCGGCTGCGCCAGGGGGCGGCGGCGCCGGCCCTGGCGGCGGCCTCTTTGAACACCGCCGGGTCGGCTTCCTTGCCGATCAGGGCGGCTTCGACTTCGGGGAGGCGCCGGGGGAACGGCAGCGCGCTGCCGGCGGCGACGCGGGCGGACTTGATCTGCGCGCCGTCGAGTTCGAGGACAGCGGCGATGGTGACCATGCTGAAGGCGGCGGCGGTGCGGACGACCTTGACGGAGCCGAAGCCGTGGTGGGCCTTGAGGGAGGGCACCTTGACGGAGGTGAGGATGTTGCCGTCGAGAAAGCGCTTGGCGGGCTGGGTCGCGAAGTATTCGTCGGCGGTGAATTCGTCTTCGTGGCCGGAATAGACGACCATGCGGGCGTTCATGGCGAGCAGGACGACGGGGAGATCGGCCCAGGGGAAGACCCGGCAGATATTGCCGCCGAGGGTGGAGACGTTGCGGATCTGGTGGGTGGAGATGCGCCGGCAGATTTCGTGCATGGCCCAGCGGGGGGCGCGGAAGCGCTGGATGTCGGAGAGGGGGGTGGTGGCGCCGATGCGGTAGAAATCGCCGTCGGGCCGGATGTAGGAGAGTCCCAGGCGGGTGATGTCGACGGCGGTGACGGGGGTGTGGTCCTGCATGAAGTGGAGGGCGGTGCCGCCGGCAAGGATCATGCCTTTCGTGCCAA
>CAZHSS010000278.1:0-2391 GCA_964535205.1 uncultured Verrucomicrobiota bacterium | reverse complement strand
AGACCATCAGCGTCCACATCTTCGGGTCCTGGCAGATGAGCAGGGCGTACATGAAATTGGCGTAGGCGACGGAAAAGGCCTGCAGGGCGATCACGGAGAGGATGGGGGTGGACAGGCGCATGGTGAGGTGCCAGAACAGGGTCCATTCGCCGGCGCCGTCGAGCTGGGCGGATTCGTAGAGTTCCTGGGGCAGGGAATCGAAGAAACCCTTGAGGAGGAAGATGGAGTATCCGCTGGCCATGCCGGGCAGGAGGAGGGCGGCGAAGGTGTTGAGCAGGCCCAGTTCGCGCAGCAGAATGAACACGGGGATCTGGGTGACCATGTGGGGGAAGGCCATGGTCAGCATCAGAAACAGAAGAATCTGGGGCCCGGCGGAGGGCTTGAAGCGGCTGAGGGCGTAGGCGGCGAGGGGATTGACGAGCAGGGCGAGCAGCACGGCCAGCGTGCAGTAGATGGCGGTGTTGAGGATGCCGCGGCCGTGAAACAGCAGATAGTCGAGCACGGTCCGGAAGTTGCGCGTCAGCAGCTCGCGGCGGATGTCCGCCTTGTGCTCGCGGAAGAGCGCGGCGTGGTGCGCGAACTGGGGCATGGGGAGAGAGGTCAGAGTGCAGAGGTCAGAGTTCAGGCCGGAAGAATCGTTCCCACCTGACCTCCGACCTCCGACCTCTGACCTCTTTTCGAACCAGTCGCGCCAGCGGGTTTCGGGGGTATCGAGCACGCCGTTGGTGATCCACAGAGGCGACAGGGTGTTCCGTGTGAAGTCGCGCCATTCCTCCTGTTCGAGGGGGGGGGCGTTGGAGGGGAACGTGCGGGGCAGGAGAATGTCCGCATACGACGCATGAGCGGTGCCGTGCGCGGCATTATAGGCGGCGATCTCCCGGGAATGGCGGGGCTTGAGGTAGAGTTTCTTGAAGAATCCCTCCGGCGAAAGGACGAAGCGGCACCAGTCGGGCGCGGCGGGCTTGAAGGCGTCGAATGCGGCGGCCAGCGGGGTGGCGTCGGGGCGCGCATAAGGGAACAGGTAGGCCGGCGGCTGGACGAACACCGTGTACCACGCGTCGAAATCCGTCCCCATCGCGGCGTTCAGGGCATGGAGCGACCCATAGGTGTCCTGCAGATGCCGGCGGAAGCGGCGAAGCTGAGCCGGGAAGGCGCCGGCCTGCGGCGCCCAGTAGTGGCCGATGGCGATGGCTTCTGGCGGCAGATGCCCGCCGGCCAGGAAGTCGCGCCAGAGCGGAACGAGATCCGCGCCGGGGGCGTCCGGCGGCGGCAGGGGGATGTCCGAAAACTGGATGTAGTCGCTGTCGAAGGCGATGTTGAGCGCATCCATGGATTCGTTGAACAGCGCTTCGAGGTGTTTCTGCCAGAGGGCTTCGTCGGAGATCAGGAAGCGGGGCACGAGGACGTTGTCGCGCAGGTCGGCGATGGACTTGGTGGAGCCGGCGGCCATGAGGCCGAGCGGATAGAGCATGGCCAGCGCACCGAGCCCCAGCGCGGCGTAGATCAGCGCGATCAGCAGCCGCGATGCCGGCGAGCGGCGTCCGATGGCGGAAAGGATGGGCATAAGTCAAATCAGTCGATCAGTGCGCGCACCTTGGCCGCGACTTCCTCCAGCGCGGGCGCCGGGAGCTTCACGCAGAAAGCGGCTTTGCGGGATTTCCAGTCGAGGCTTTTGATTTGATCGGAGAGAATGACGCCCGAGATCGGCAAATGCGCCGGAATGGCGACTTCGAAGGGGTAACCTTTGACTTGGCTGGTGATGGGGCAGAAAAGGGCCAGGCCTACTTTCTGATTGTACTCGCGCGGAGAAAGGACCAGGGCGGGGCGATGACCGGATTGCTCGTGTCCCGCTTGCGGGCTGAAAGTCAGCCAGACGACGTCGCCCCGCTGCGGACAGTAGGCCGCGGACATCACCACACCTCCTTGCCGACGGACGAGCCCGTGTCCACTTCGCGGTGGAGATTTTTTCGGTCGATGGCTTTCAGCAACTGACTGAGGCGATAGGTGGGTTTGGGCTGGGGCTGAATGAGCAACTGGCCGTCGCGGACGGTCAACGCCACGAGCGAGCCGGCTTTGAGCCGGATGTCCTGGGCGATGGTCCGGGGGATGCGGACGGCCAAGCTGTTTCCCCATTTCTGGGCGGTCGCGATCATGGTGGGCCTCCAATCGAAATGTTGATACAATGAATATACACTCCCGGCCGGGAATGTAAAGCGGTCTGAAAAACAGGGTCTATCCAGGGTCTATCCATGCCGCTTGACGAGGTCGAGGAGGGCGTCGCCGTATTGGGCGAGTTTTTTAGGGCCGATGCCGTGGATGTTGGAGAGGTCGGTTTGAGTTTTGGGGGCGGCGGCGGCGAGGGCGTAGAGGGCCTTTTGGGACAAGATGCAG
>CAZHSS010000277.1:0-2403 GCA_964535205.1 uncultured Verrucomicrobiota bacterium | reverse complement strand
CGACATCGGCCGCCTTGGTGTAGATGCCGCCGCCCACGCGCGCAAACAGCGCAATCGAGCTGGCGCCCATCGAGAATCCCGTCAGGATCGGCAGGACCGTGGCCTTGATCACGTCCACATCCATGCCGTAGCGCTTCAGGAGCACCAGCAGCGTCAGGGTCAGGCCGGTCAGGCCCAGGCCCACCACGCTCATGCCCATCACCGCGCCGCCCGAAAACGCCACCTGCAGGGCCGCCGGCAGCCCCGTCCGGGCCGCATGGGTCGTGCGCATGTTGGCCGCCGTGGCCACCCGCATGCCGAAAAAGCCCGAGAGGGCCGAACAGCAGGCGCCGAAGACGAAGGCCAGCGACACCAGGCGCACCGCGCCGGTATTGATGGCCGCCAGCAGCACCGCCACCAGCACCACCACCAGGCCCAGCACCTTGTATTCGCGCTTCAGGAACGCCATGGCCCCTTCGCGCACCGCCGCGCCGATTTCCAGCATCCGGGGCGTGCCCGGCTCCTGGCGGTTGATCCATTGCGTCTTCCACCAGGCAAATGCCAGGGCAATCAGCCCCGATCCCAGTGCCATGTACAGCAGGTTGTTTGTTGTCATGCGAACCCGTACCTCCGGTTATGGATGTTCTATCGCCCGGAACGTAAGGAATTTCCGCCGCCCCTGTCAAACCCGAAGGGACCCTTACATCAAATCGCCGACCCGTCCTCCAAACAGGACTTCGAAGCCGATCCGAAGAGAAAAACGGGCTTCATAGCTGTCCTCCCGCGGAAACTGGACCTGCGGAGTGACCGTGCAATAGATCCAGCGCCGGTAAAAAGCGTCGCGCCAGGTCAGGCTCACCAGGGTGTCTTCCCAGAGCCAGTCCGAGCTGACGAGACTGGGAAACACACTGGCCTGGGCCACCCATCCCCGGCCCCGGCCCGACCGCCGCCAGGCAAACCGGAAGGTCTGCTCGAAATTGACGCCGTCGCGGGCTTCCGACGAACGTTCGGCCAGGCGGATCTGCAGGCAGGTGCGCTCGCCGAGATCGCGCGTCCACGACAGGGTGGTCACCTGCCCGAACCCCTCGTCGCTGAAATAGAGCCCGCGGGGATTCAGCCGCAACCTGCCGCCGGCGGCGTCGCGCTGCCATTTCCATTGCAGCTCAAGGAACGCCACGGGATTGGAATTGCGCCATTTCAACCCGGCATCCGCCTGCGCCCGGTTGCCCAGCAGGGTATCCCAGACAGCCCGCAGCCCCAGCTGGGTGTCCTCGTCCCGGGTCATGGGATCCGCGCCCGGCAGCGCTCCGTCGTCCGCGTTTTCCAGAATCAGGTGCAGCTTGTTCTCCAGGCCGGGCAGGGCCAGATCACCGCGGAAGCGCACCTTGACATCGGTATCCTTCTGGCTGTCCGTGCCGCCGATGCGGCCCAGCGCGCTCAACCGGAACGACGACAACTCGGGCTCGTATTCCATCTCCTCCCCCAGCCAGCGGGTATCCACGCTCCGGACCGCGTTGTCCATCCGCCGGTACCAGGTGTCATGCGTCCGGTCCAGCCAGCGGGTCACGCCGTTCGTGTGGCGCAGCATGCCATGGTCCCGGCCCCCGTCCTGCTGATGAAGCGCCTGGTCCTGCATGGCCCGGACCTGCTGCTCATCCACGCAAACCGTCCCGTTGCCGTTCCGCCGGCGTCCGTTTCCCGGGGTTTTTTCTGCCTCGTCGTCGCCCTCCGGCCCGGATTCCGCTGCTTCCTCTGCCGCCGCCGGCGCATCCGCGTCCGCTGACGCTTCGGCCGGCGGTTGCGCCGGGGCTCCCTCCGCCGGCGCTTCCTCTGCCGCCGGGGCTCCCTTCGCCGGCGCTCCTTCGGGAGAAGGCGGCCGATGCCGGAAGCGGGCGCAGCCCGCAACCGATGCCGCCAGCAGCCCGGCCAGCATCCAGGCGGCGATCCGGCGGATGGACAAGGCGGTCGTCATGCCTCCGCCCGCCGCGCCCGGAAGTCATAGGCGCGGGTTCCTGTAATCACCGCAGGGACGAAATCCCCGGACCGGGCGCGCGTGCCGGCGTTTTCCAGCCGCGTATCGCCATCCACCTCGGGCGCCTGCCACGGAGTCCGCCCGTGCCAGCCGTCCGCTTCCTTGTGTTCCAGCAGCACCGTGGTCGCCAGCCCCCGGCGCGCGCGCAGCCGACGGGCGGACACCCGCGCCTGCTCTTGCATCAGCCGGTCGCGGCGCTCTTCCGCCGTTTGGAACGCCACGCGGTGCTTCATCTGTTCGGAGACCGTTCCCGGCTCCGGCGACCAGACAAACACCCCCATGTGATCAAAATGCCCCTCCCGCACAAACTCCAGCAGCTCCCGGAAATCGCTTTCCGTTTCGCCGGGGTGCCCGACAATGAATGTCGTGCGCAGCGACGCGCCCGGCAGCGC
>CAZHSS010000276.1:0-2448 GCA_964535205.1 uncultured Verrucomicrobiota bacterium | reverse complement strand
CAGGAGGTGAGCCAGCAGCAGGAAGGCGCCGGCGGGCGACAGGCCGCCCCAGGCGGGGTGGCGGAGTTCGGCCAGCGCCGGGGCGTCGAGGACGCCGCCGGCCTCGCGTGCCGCTTGTTCGGCGGCGCCAAAGAGGGGCTCGGCGGCGTGCAGGGGGACGGGGCGGCGCAGGGTGTCGAAGGCCAGCTGCAAGAGCTGGCGGGCGCGCTCGCGGGTGACGCCCAGCTTGAACCCGGTATCGCGCAGGGTGGATTCGTGCCGGGCGAGGGCGGCCGCCGGCTCGTCCAGTCCGTAGTGGATCCGCAGGGCGTCGGCCAGGCGCGGGGTCAGGAACAGACGGAGCCATTCGGGCAGATTCAGGCGCGGCGGGCCGGAGCCGCTGCCGGCGGCGGCGCACCAGGCGGCGACGCGCTGGAGCAGCGCGCGGTCGTCGGCGTCGGGGAGGGCGTCGGGCGGGAGCGGGCGGGCCAGGTCGCCGATCCGGGCGGCGCCGGCCTTGCGCAGGGCGGCCCGGATGCGCGGGGGCAGGCCGCTGGCCTGCAGCGGGGCGTTTGGATCGGGGCGGGGGCCGGGACTGGCCGGGCGGGGGCTCACAGGTTCGGCGCAGTGGAGGAGGCGATCAGCCGTTCGTATTCGGCGTCGGTCAGCAGTCCCTGCTCGACGGCGAGTTCGCGGAGGGGTTTGCCCGAGGCCAGGCTTTCCTTGACGAGGCCGGCCACGCGGTCGTAGCCGAGGCGCGGATTCAGCAGGGTGGCCAGACCCGCGCTGCGCTCGAGGTGGCGGCGGCAGGTCTCGGCGTCGGCCTCGATGCCGGCGATGCATTTGTCGGCCAGGGTGCGGGCGGCGGCGGAGAGGAGCCGGGCTTCCTGCAGGGCGTTGGCGCCGATGAGCGGCATATGGGTGTTGAGTTCGAGCTGGCCGGCGCCGCAGGCGGCGGCGACGGCGTGATCGAGGCCCTGCACCTGCATGGCGGCCATGTTGACGGCTTCGCAGACCGAGGGGTTGATCTTGCCGGGCATGATGCTGGAGCCGGGCTCGACGGGCGGCAGGCGGATTTCGCCGAGGCCCGTGCGGGGGCCGGAGGCGAGCAGGCGCAGGTTGCTGGCGATCTGCTGCAAATCGAGCGCGCAGGAGCGGAAGGCCGCCGAGACGTGGGCGAAATCGGTGAGGAACTGCGTCAGGGCGATGCCGTCGCGGGCGGAGCGGAAGGCGCCGCCGGTTTCCTCGTTGAGGGCGTCGATGATGTGCGACCGGAAGGCGGGTTTGGTGTTGATGCCGGTGCCGACGGCGTTGCCGCCGATGCCCAGCTCCTTAAGGTGTTCGGCCGCTTCGCGGATGCGTTCGGCGGCGCAGCGGACGGCATGGGCCCAGGCGCCGAATTCCTGCCCGAGGGTGACGGGCACCGCATCCTGCAGATGGGTGCGGCCGGACTTGAGCACCGAGGCGAATTCGGCGGCCTTGGCGCGGAGGGCTTTTTCGAGCGCGGCGAGGGCATCCGCCAGCAGAAGGGCCTGGCCCAGCACCGCGATCTTGGCGCCGGAAGGGAAACAGTTGTTGGTGGACTGGCCCATGTTGACGTCGTCGTTGGGATGCACGGGCGATTTGCCGCCGCGGGTCCCTCCCAGGGATTCGTTGGCAAGGCTGGCGAGCACTTCGTTGAGGTTCATGTGCGAGGAGGTGCCCGAGCCGGCCTGGAAGAGGTCAATCGGGAATTCCCGGTCGTGGGCGCCGGACAGCACGGCGCGGCAGGCGGCCGCGATGGCGGTTTCCTTTTCGGGCGGCAGGAGGCCGAGGCGGGCGTTGGCCCGGGCGCAGGCGAGTTTCAGCAGGGCCATGCCGTGGATGATCTCGATCGGGAGGGGGGTGCCGGAGAGGCGGAAGGTTTCGATGGAGCGGGAGGTATGCGCGCCGTAATGCGCATCGGCCGGCACGCGCCGGGGGCCCAGGGAGTCCTGTTCGGTTCGCATGGGGCTTGTCGTGGTCATGATGCCGGACAGGGTACCGCCGGGTCCCGGCCCTGACAATGCCCAATTCCGGCCCGGCTTGCTTTTGGCGGCCTGATCTGGTTTTCTGCGGGATTGTTTTTTGGGAAAGAGGGAGCATGAGCGACACCGTCACGCAAAACGATCTGGAAACCCGGGTACTGGCCCTGCTGGAAAACGAACAGGCGGGTGCCGCGGCCTGGCTGGAGGTGCTGGATGACGCCCGCCGCGCGGACGCGCCCGAGGTGTTCCGCGAATGGGCGGGGATGGCCCAGGAAGCGCTGGCCAAGGCCGGGGACGTGGACGGCGGCGTCGAGGTGCTGAAGTGGCGGGCCGAGCATACGCCGCCCGAGATGATGACCGGCAAGGACTGGGTGAAGGCGGCGGATTATGTCGCGGGATCCAATCCCCTGCTGCTGGCGCTGATTCACGAATCGGGATTCGGCCAGCGCCTGGCGGCGCGCGA
>CAZHSS010000275.1:718-2451 GCA_964535205.1 uncultured Verrucomicrobiota bacterium | reverse complement strand
GTCCGTGATCGCCACGCCGGAGGAGGTCTTGTAGACCACGCCGCGCTCGGTCACCTCTTCGCCGCCGTCATCCGTCACGTTGCCGTTGGCCGTGGCTGCCGTCGCGCCGATGCCGCTCGCCGCCGCCGTGCTCACGGACGGGGCGGACGGACCGGAATCGCCCAGCTTGAACAGCGTCAGATGCCGCTGGGTGCCCGTGTAGCTCGCGAACCGGGGCGAACCCGGATTGTACTGGAGAAAGCGCGTGGGGGTGGCCACCAGCGCCGCCTCGAAAACGGTCGACGCCCAGGCGAACGACCACACGGACGTCGTGCCGGCAACCGAAGGAACCGGATAGGCGTTGTTCGCGTTCTTGCCGGCCACGTAGATGGATTTGGCTTCGTTGTAAAGCGAGAGGCCGCCATATGTGGCATTTGTTTGAATCAGCCAGACCATGTCGGTCGGAGGATCGGTCAGGGTCGTGCCCCCGGCCGGGCTGATCGAGACTGAGGCGAAAAACGATGTGGCGGCATTGTGCATCGCAAAGCCGGCGGTGCTGTCCGCGACCACGTAATAGCCTGGTACAGTCAGATCCTCTCGCGACGTGATCTTGGTGAAGGTCCCCACCCCGGCGTACTGTGCCTGCGCCGGCATCGCCCCCAGCACTACCCCCCACGCCAGCGCCGCACTGGCGCACCACTTCCACATCATCGAACGCCCTGTCTTCATATGCCTAACCCTTTGCTGATAAGATGTCCCGGCGGCTCCAAAGAGAATGCAGTTCCCCAAAGATCCGCCAGAAGACAATCCAACTGATTGCGGAATTATCCTCCCCCCGCCACGCTGTCGGCAATGGATTTTGTGTTCGTTTTGTGTTAAGAATTCACGCCCCGCCCGCCCCGACCGGCACGGTCTTGATTGTTAGGATACTGTTATGATCCGGGCGGGCCAACAGCCCCCCTGCTCGATGCTCGGCAGACCGGCCCGCTACGGATAGATGCCCCGCAGTGTCGCCGCCTTGGCCACGCGGCTGATCGCCAGAATCTGCGCCGCCGTGCGCAGATCGCATTTCTCCCGCGCCGCCACATCCGTCACATCGTGGAACGCGCGCATCATCAGCCGGTCCAGACTGCGGTTCACATCTTCCTCGTCCCAGAAGTTCGCCTGCAAATCCTGGACCCACTCGAAGTAGGACACCGTCACGCCGCCGGCGTTGGCCAGGATGTCCGGCACCACCACCACCCCCGCCTTCGCCAGAATCTCGTCCGCTTCCGGCGTCGTCGGTCCATTCGCGCCTTCCACGATGATCTTCGCCTTCACCGCCCCCGCGTTGTCCGCCGTGATCTGGTTCTCCAGCGCGCACGGCGCCAGAATGTCCGCCGGCAGCGCCAGCAGGCGCGCATTGGCCTCCTCAATCCCCGCCAGGTATTCCCCTCCCCCGAACCCCTTGATCTGGCGGTCCGCGCTCTGCTGCACGTGCGCCAGCAGCGCCGGAATGTCCAGCCCCCGCGGATTGAACAGCCCGCCGCCGACATCCGTGACTCCCGTGATCTTGAAGCCCTTTCCATGCAGGAACTTCGCCGCCGAGCTGCCCACGTTGCCGAACCCCTGGATGGCCACCGTGCTCTGCGCCGGATGCAGCTTCAGCCGCTCCGCCGCCGCCATCATCACCGTCGCCACCCCCCGGCCCGTCGCTTCCGCCCGCCCTTCGCTGCCCCCGATCTCCACCGGCTTGCCCGTCACCACCCCCGGCA
>CAZHSS010000275.1:450-708 GCA_964535205.1 uncultured Verrucomicrobiota bacterium | reverse complement strand
CCGAGTAGCCCACCGTCATCGAATACGTGTCCATCATCCACGACATCACCTGCGGATTCGTGTTCACGTCCGGCGCCGGAATGTCCTTCGCCGGACCGATGATAATGGAGATCTCGCTGGTGAAACGGCGCGTCATGCGCTCGATCTCCCCCAGACTCATGCGCGACGGATCACACACCACCCCCCCCTTGGCTCCGCCGTAGGGCAGCCCGATCACCGCGCATTTCCAAGTCATCAGCATCGCCAGCGCCTTCACCT
>CAZHSS010000275.1:0-431 GCA_964535205.1 uncultured Verrucomicrobiota bacterium | reverse complement strand
CAGCGTCACCGACGGATGATAGCGCACGCCCCCCTTCGTCGGCCCGCGCTCGGAATTGTGCTGCACCCGGTACCCCTCGAACACCTCCACCCGCCCGTCATCCATCCGGATCGGCACCGATACCACCAACGACCGCTGGCAATGACGCATCTTGGCGTGAATGTTCGGATCCAGCCCCATCCGCCCCGCCACCCGGTCCAATTGCCGGCACGCCATGTTCCAAAAACTGAAACGCTCGCTCATGGGATGTCCTCCTCCGGTTCTGATCCCTCCAACCTACTCCCGCCCGCCCCCCGCTGAAAAGCGAAACCCGACAACCCGCCCCGCTTTTCTCCAGCCCCTCTTTCCCGGTTTCAGCCACTTGAACATTCTCCTCCGCCCCCCCTGTAGCTGCGCTCGCGGAGCGCGGCCCCCCCTCTGATCCCTCTGCG
>CAZHSS010000274.1:0-2461 GCA_964535205.1 uncultured Verrucomicrobiota bacterium | reverse complement strand
ACGCGCCTACGCTCAATATGACCCCAAGGGTGCACCGAATCGCAGATGCGCCCCCCCGCCGGCAATCCGCCGGAACCGCGGTTGACTTTTCCATGCCCCCCTGCTACACACCCCAACCCTTGCGGAAGAACCCGGGCTTGCCGGGCTGTTTCCGCCGGCGTACAGTCCAGTTACACGAGAGGTGCCCCATGGCGACGAAAAAGAGCAAATCGGCAGCAAAGAAATCCAGTCCGCGCAAGGCCTCCCGCCCCGCCGCCAAGCCGGCGAAAAAGGCCCCCGCCAAAAAAGCGGCTGCCCAAAAAGCCCCCGCCAGGAAAGCAGTGAAAAAACCCGCCCCCCGGAAAGCAACCGTCCGCAAGGCGGTGAAGAAGGCGGCAAAGAAAGCTGCGCCCGCCCGGAAACCCGCCAAGAAGCCGGCGCCGAAGAAGGCCCCCCGGAAGGCGGCAAAGAAAGCCGTCAAGTCTCCGGCGAAGAAACCCGTCCGGAAGGCGCCCGCCAAAGCCGTGGTCAAGTCCGCCCCCGTCAGGAAGATGGCCCCGGCATCCGGCAAGGCCCGCGCGTTCCGCAAGGAAGAACTGGCCCAGTTCCGCGCCATGCTCCAGAAGCAGCTCGAACTGGTCCAGGGCAACCTGAACGCCCTCGCCGGCGACAACCTCAAGCGCTCCCCGTTGGATTCCACCGGCGACATCAGCAGCCATTCCACGCACATGGCTGACCACGGCACCGACAATTTCGACCGCGAACTCGCCCTGAGCCTCGCTTCCAGCCGGCAGGATTCGATCTACGAGATCGAAGACGCCATCCGGCGGATTGACGAAGGCGAGTACGGCACCTGCCAATCCTGCGGCAAGCCCGTCGAGCGCCCCCGCCTGAAGGCCCTGCCGTTCGCCAAGAAGTGCGTCGCCTGTCAGAGCGCCGCCGAGCGCGGCCGCAGCCGCTTCCAGCCCTTCACCGGCGCCGGCAACCTGCAAACGCTGGTGACGGATGACACGGTGGACCTGACGGATTCCTGAGGCGCCCCCTCCCCGCCGGGCCATGACACCGCTGCTGGTCGCCCTGTACGTGCTCCTGCTGGACCAGGCGTCCAAGGAATGGGTCCGCGGCGCGTTCGGCCTGCATGAATCCGTCGAACTCATTCCCGGATTCTTCAACCTGACCTATATCCGCAATACCGGCGCGGCGTGGGGCATGTTCAGCGGGCAGAACCTGACCCTGGCCCTGCTGGCGGCCGTGATGCTGGTCGCGCTGGTCCTGTTCCGCCGCAAGATCATGCCGCCCGGCACGCTTCATCGCGTCGCTCTCGGCCTGCTCTGCGGCGGCATCGCCGGCAACCTGCTCGACCGCCTGCGCATCGACTACGTCACCGACTATCTCGATTTCTATGTCGGCACCTGGCACTGGCCCGCCTTCAACATCGCCGACGCCGCCATCTGCATCGGCGTCGGCATCTACCTGCTCGGCACGATCCTCGCCCCCCGCCCCGCGCCATGACCTGCCACCGGGGTCAGACCGTAATTTATCACTTTGAGCGGCCGGACGGCGCATGAGCGCGCTGTGCGCCCATGTCCTGGTCGGCCCGACGGCCTCGGGCAAAAGCGCCGTGGCGCTGCATCTGGCGATGGAGAGCCGCCCGCCCCGCCCCATTCTGTCCGCCGACTCCATGGCCGTGTACCGCGGAATGGACATCGGCACCGCCAAGCCCGATGCCGCCGAACGCGACGCCGTTCCCTTCATCGGTCTGGATCTGGCGGATCCCGACCGGCCGTTTTCCGTCGGGGATTATCTCGCCGCGATCCGTGCCGCCGCGCCGGCCATCGCCGCGGGCGGCGGCATGCCGATCGTTGTCGGCGGCACCGGGCTCTACGTGAAATGCCTGCTGGAAGGGCTCGACGCCGCGCCCTCCGATCCCGTTCACCGGGCCGCCGCCGAAGCCCTGCTGGCCGCCGAAGGCCTCCCCGCCCTGCATGCCGCCACCCAGGCGCTCAACCCCGTTCAATACGC
Organism: uncultured Verrucomicrobiota bacterium; assembly: GCA_964535205.1. Taxonomy (GTDB): domain Bacteria; phylum Verrucomicrobiota; class Kiritimatiellia; order CAIQIC01; family Lenti-01; genus JAAZFE01. The sequence continues at coordinate 460 of CAZHSS010000274.1, read as the reverse complement.
CCGCCTGCGCGATCCCGAAAATCCCCGCCGCGTCCTGCGCGCCTACGAACTGCTGGCGGCCGGCCATCCGCTGCCCGCCGCCTCCGACCGCCCGAAACCCCGCATCGCCGGCCTGCGCCTGCCGCCGGAAGAATTGCGCGCCCGCATCGACCGCCGCGCCCGCCAGATGTTCGCCCGCGGGCTGGTCGAGGAAGTGCGCTCCCTGCGCGAACGCCACCCCGCCCTGTCCGATACCGCCCGGCATGCCATCGGCTACAAGGAAGCCGCGCGCGTCCTCGACGGGGAAATCGGCGAGGAAGAGGCCATTCACCTGACCGCCGTGCGCACCGCGCAGTATTCCCGGCGGCAGATGACGTGGTTCCGCCATCAGGCCGACGTGGTCTGGGTGGAGGTCGGCCCGCGCGACGATACCGAACGGCTCGCCGGCAAGGTCCGAGCCATCTGGGCCGCCCACGGCCCC
>CAZHSS010000273.1:0-2461 GCA_964535205.1 uncultured Verrucomicrobiota bacterium | reverse complement strand
CCGCCCCGATCCCCCATGACCATCCTCGTCCTCCTGAATCCCCCCGGCCCAAACCATCCAACCCGCCAATCCCTATGAACCCGACGCTGCGCAAACTTGAATCCATGGCCATCCGCATCCCCGCCAGGGAATCCGCCCGGTTTTTCTACGGCGACAATGTCGAAGGCTACTTCGAAGGCTTCACCCATTCCACCGCCCGGGGCTCCGGCTACTGGCTCGACGGCCAGCCCCTTTTCCGCGACATCGCCGTTCACGACGGAACGCGGCGCCTGCCGCACGACACCGCCCTCCGCGCCGATATCCTCCCCCACGCCATCCGCCATTTCCACCCCACCGCCGTTGACGAAATCTCCATCCTCCACCGCCGGCGCGCCGTCGCCGTTTGCATCCAGTCCCCCCGCCGCGCCCGAATCGGCGCCGAACTCCTGTTCGATGCCGGCGCCGGCGCTCCCCGCCTCGAAGCCCGCGGCACCGATTTTCTCGCCACCTTCCCCGGCCATGCCCTCAAGGCCGGCATCGCCGCTTCTCTCGCCGTCCGTCCCGAACCCGCCGCGCCCCTCAACGGCCAGCCGTCCCTGGCCTTCCGGACGCGCTGCGCCGCCTGCCGCCTCGTCGTCTATCTTGCCTTCGATTCCTCTCCCGCCCGTGCGCTTGCCAAGGCCCGCCGCCTGCGCGACGAAAACGCCCTCGCCGCCCACGCCCGCGACATCGCCGGTCTCCTCTCCCGCAGCCAGGTCGCCACCGGTGATGCCGATTACGACCGCGCCGTCGCCTGGGCCAAGCTCTCCAGCGTCTTTCTCGTCACCGAGGAGTTCGGCAAGGGCATCTGGGCCGGCCTGCCGTGGTTCAAGCACAACTGGGGCCGCGACACCTTCATCGCCGTCCCCGGCACCCTCCTGGTCTCCGGCCTCTTTGACGACGCCCGCGACGTCATCCTCAACTTCCTGCGCTGGCAGGACACCGATCCCGCCTCGCCCACCTGCGGCCGCATTCCCAACCGCGTCTGCAGCGCCACCGACATCATCTACAACACCGCCGACGGCACGCCCTGGCTCATCCGCGAACTCTACGAATACCTCCAGACCACCGGCGACCTCTCCCTCGCCCGCCGGACCTATCCGCAGATCCGCCTCGCCCTCGACAGCGCCCTCGAGCGCGAGACCGATGCCGAAGGCTTCCTGACCCATGACGACGCCGACACCTGGATGGACGCCCGCATCGAAGGCAACCGGCCCTGGTCTCCCCGCGGCAACCGCGCCAACGATATCCAGGCGCTCTGGCACAACGCCCTGCTTGTCGGCGAACGCCTGGCCCGGTACGCCGGCGATCCCGGCTCCGCCCGGCGCTGGCGCGCCGCCGCCGACCGCCTGCGCGCGAATTTCACGCGGCGCTTCTGGAACCCGAAAACCCGCCGCCTCGCCGACCGCATCCATGCCGACAACCGCCGCGACGAAAAGGTGCGCCCCAACCAGCTCATGGTCCTCTCCATCCCCATGATCGAACCCCTGCTCGATGAGGAACAGGCCGACCAGGTCGTCGCCAACGCCGTCTCCGAACTGCTGTTCCCCCACGGCATCGCGTCCCTCAGCCCCCGCGACCCCTGGTTCCACCCGTACCACCACAACGACGCCTGGCATCACTTCGACGCCGCGTATCACAACGGCACCGTCTGGGGCTGGAACGCCGGGTTCACCGTCACCGCCCTCTGCCAGCGGCGTCAGACCGGACTCGCCGCCCGGCTCGCCGGCCACCTCGCCCGGCAGATTCTGGACCTCGGCTGCCGCGGATCCATGAGCGAACTGGTCGAAGCCATTCCGCGCCGCCGCGGCCGGCTCGTGCTCTCCGGCACCTGGGCCCAGGCCTGGAGCACCGCCGAGTTCTGCCGCAACGCCCACCAGGATTTCGCCGGCTTCCATCCCCGCCTCCTCGACGGCGCCCTCCGCCTGAATCCCCACATTCCCTCCGGATGGAACACGCTCGATGCCCGGTTCCCCTTCGGAAAGCACGCCGCCCTGCATCTGCGCTTCCGGCGCGACGGGAAAAACGCCCGGTTCACGTTCCGCATGGACGGCCATCCCGCCCCTCTTGAGTTGCAGTTTTCCGTCGAACTCGACAACCGCCGCTATGCCTTTGCCGCCCCTCTCGCGCCCGGACGACCCCGCACCCTTTCCATCCGGAACGGCCAGGCCATCCTCGGCGGAAAAACCCCCATCCCCGGCGAACGCCTCCCCCGCATCAAGCCCCTGCGCTTCGTCCGGCCGGTGCTGGATCAGCCGCCCCCCTGCCTGCGGCGGAAACACGTTCTTCAAACCCTCATCGAATCCGGCCGCGTCCGCTGACGCCCCTCCAGCGGCTCTGTATAGTTATTGCAATATGTATACAGAACGGCTTTCCCCCGGGCGCATCTGCGATTCGGTGCATCCAAATTGGAAATCCGGCTGTGTGACTGTCATCCCGAGCC
>CAZHSS010000272.1:521-2476 GCA_964535205.1 uncultured Verrucomicrobiota bacterium | reverse complement strand
TGTTCGCTTGGCGTCTTGTCGTGAGACCGGCTGTTCGATCCCTTTCGCGCTTTTCGCGCTTTTCGTAGTTTGGCTGTTCCCGACCTCGGACTTCGGACCTCGGACCTCGACTGCCCTCTTTCCCCTCTACTCCGCGGCTTCGGCCGCGGCGAGGTTCTGGAGCAGGATGGGGGCATCGGGGGCATACTGCAGGGCCTGCCGCCAGTAGCCCACCGCCTTCTCCCGTTCGCCGGCCTGCATGGCCAGCGCCCCGAGATTGTTCAGCACCTCCGGCTGGGCGGGATTGATCCGCAGGCTCTGGCCCCACTGCTCCAGCGCCGCGCCGGCGTGTCCGCGCCGCACCAGCAGCATCGCCGCCCGGTTGCGGGCGTTCACGTTCTGCGGATGCAGCTGGATGACCGCCGCATAGGTGTCCAGCGCCCCCGCCTCGTCCTGCGCCAGCTCCTGGGCATGGCCCAGGTTCGACAGCGCCGCCTCGTGCCCCGGCGCCACCTCCAGCGCCTTCCGGAAGTGGCGGATCGCCCGCGGATAGTCCTCCTTCTCCGCCGCGCGGATCCCCGCCTGCAGCGCCGCCGACAGCAGCCCCGTCCGGTCCCGCCGCACCACCGGCGCCAGCAGGTTCTCCACCGGAGCCCAGTCATCCGTCAGCACGCACTCCCCGTTGCGCGCCCGCAGATCGGCGAAATGTTCTTCCGTCAGTTCCCGGCCTTCAAACACATGGGGCCGGGTGGTCCATTCGCCGATATCGTCCAGCTCCATCGGATGGCCACCTCCGACAAAGACCGTCGTGTTACGTCCGCGCAAATCGCGCGCAACAGAAACCGCACCCCGGTACGAAAACACTTCTTCGAATGTCTGGGCGATGGCGTTCATGAACCCCCCTTCATCATAATCATCAATCAGGTTCATGATATAGAGCCCCTCTGGGCCCAGCATATCCTTGGCCAGCTCCATGAACTCCCGGGTCGTCAATTGATACGGCACGGAATAGTCGCTGACCGAATCGCAGATGATGAAGTCAAAGGGAGGGATGCTGCCCGGTACCTCGCGGTTCCGGCGCACGGCGTCGGCCAGATAATTGCGGGCATCCATGTGGTGAATCTCGATCGGGGCATCAACTGGCAGGCCGAATGCTTCTCGAGCCGCCTGCGTCACACCCGGGTCAATTTCCACCACGACGATCTCGCTGCCCGGCCGTTCCCGGAACAGATAGTTGGGAAACACATATCCTCCGCCTCCCAGCAGCAGCAGCCGCACCGGCTCGCGGTTTTTTCCGGCCATTTTGTTTACCAGCGCATCATAGATCCGCATATAGGGATATTTGAGGTCGCCCAGATCGGACAGATCCACTTCGCTGTGGCGCAGCTTGTCCTGGTAGAACGCCCGGTGGGTGGGATTTCCCGGCTCCGCCGTCACCGTCAGGATCTGGTACTGGGTCTCGGCGAAATAGACCGCATCGGCTTCGATGGGGCCGTCACGCAGCTTAAGGGCGTTGGCCACGTGGGCGACACTCTCGCCCGGCAGGACGGCCATGGCGAAGAACAAGGCGGCCAGGGCGGTGCCGGCGGCGGCCCCGGCAACCGCGCCGCGCCCCGCCGCGCCCTCCCGGCGCGAGGCCAGCGCGTACAGCAGCCCCAGCACCGCCAGCAGCAGGGCCATCGAGACCACGATCCGCACGCTGCCCATCCACGCCGTCAGCACGAAGCCCGTCAGCAGGGTGCCCGCGATGCTGCCCACGGCATTCCACGCATAGAGCGTGCCGATGGCCCTCCCGGTGTGCGCCGCGCGCTCGATCGCCAGCTTGGCGACCATCGGGCTGATGGTGCCCAGCACCGTCGCCGGCAGCAGGAACGCCCACGTCATGTGCAGCACGATCCTCACCGGCCACGACCACTTCATCAGAAAGACCGATTCACCGGCCCAGGCATTCAGCCACAGAATCGCCAGGCACGCCG
>CAZHSS010000272.1:0-480 GCA_964535205.1 uncultured Verrucomicrobiota bacterium | reverse complement strand
TCAGCCGGCTCGCCACCAGTTCGATCGTCATCAGCCCCGCCCCCGTCAAAAATACCGTCGCGTTCAGCCAGCCCGTTCGTTGGTTCGTGCTCATGGGACAGGAGAATAACCGAAACAACAAAAACAGCCAACGAGAGTTTCAACCACGAAACACGCGAAACCCACGAAAGAACAGCCGAAGATTCGTTGCCGCAGAGCGCGCAGAGACACACATAGAAAATCCCACCAAATCCCACCAAAATCCTGTCAATTCCTGTAAATCCTGTTAATCCTGTCTAAAATTGTCCGAACCAGCCGGGATGAACCACAGAGGGCCACAGAGATTCACAGAGAAAACAGCCCAAGGGGTAACTACGAAACACGCGAAATGCACGAAAGAACAGCCGAAGATTTTTTGCCGCAGAGCGCGCAGAGACACACAGAGAAAATCCCACCAAAATCCTGTCAATTCCTGTAAATCCTGTTAATCCTGTCTAAAAT
>CAZHSS010000271.1:1065-2482 GCA_964535205.1 uncultured Verrucomicrobiota bacterium | reverse complement strand
GAGGGGGGTGCCCTTGAGGGGTTCGCGGCGGCCGGAGTAGAGGACGTAGGGGGCGGAGAGGCCGCGGCGGGCGGCGAAGGCGGAGGGATCGGCGTCGAAGGGATCGAGGCCCATGCCGACGATGCGGGAGCGGGTGTCGGGGATGCCGAAGAGTTCGGCGGCGAGATCGCGTTCGGCCCGGGAATTGAACAGGCAGCCGGCGACATCGCGGAAGAGTTGTTTCATGCAGGCGAGGCGGGCGAAGGGTTCGTCGTGGAGGCAGGGGATGAGCAGGGTTTTATCGGGGTGGGCGGCGGCGGCGAACCAGGCCAGGCCGAAGAGGTAGGGGCCGGTGAGGATGGCTCGGTAGCCGGGGGCGTACCGGTCGAGGTGGGCCATCAGGGCGGTGGAGCAGACGCCGTTGCGGAGCCAGCGCAGCTCGTCGCCGGGGGGAACGGGATGGCCGCGGTCAATGGCCTGCTGGATGCGCAGGAAGTCGGCGGTGTTGCGTTCATCCACGGGGAAGAAATGCACGTCCATGCCATCGATGGTCTTGCGGCCGGGGGGCAGGGTGTTTTCCCAGGTGTAGTGGCTTTGGGCGCAGGTGGTGAGAAAATCCACGGCGAACCCGAGGCGGGCAGCGTGGGTAGCGAGGTTCTTGAGGAGAGTTTCGGCACCGCCGACCGCGCCATCGCCGGCGAAACGGGGGCAGACGAAGGCGAGGCGGTCAGGGGCCATGGGGGCGGGTCTGGGCTTCCAGTTCGGCGATGCGCTTTTCGAGGGCGGCGAGCTTGGAGGCGGTCTGGTCCTCCATGCCCTCGAGGGCGGTGACGACCAGGCCGTTGACCTGGTTCTGCTGGGACCAGAGGCGGTAGGTGTAGAACTTGAGGAGCTTCCAGACGGTTTTCTTGAAGGCGACGAGGAGGGGGCCGAGGAAGCGGCGGCGTTCGTGGATTTCGTAGTCGGAGATGTCCACGAAGACGGCTTCGCGCAGGCAGGTGAGATAGAAGGCGATGAAGTCGTCGGAGGCGCGCAAATGGACGAGGTTGGTGCGTTCGGCGCGGGCGACGCGGGCATCGGCATAGAGACCGTCGGCCATTTTGCGGTCCACGGTGGCCTGCAGGTCGGCGACGAGGCGGTCCACGTCGAATCCGGGGGCGCCGATGGAAAGGGCGGGGGTGTCAGTCATGGGGGAACTGTACTCTGTCGGCGGGGGGCGGTGTCAAGGCGGGAGGGGGGGAGGACGATTGGATGAAGCGGACGATGCGGGCGGCCAGGCCGGGGTGGCCGGTTTCGAGGGGCAGGACATGGCCGGCGCCGGGTTGTTCGACGAGTTCGGCGGGGCGGGCGCGGGCGGCGGCGGCAAAGAACGCGCGGGTGGCGGCGGCGTCCACGATCTGGTCATCGGGGGAACAGACGACGAGGAGAGGCCCGTTCC
>CAZHSS010000271.1:0-1055 GCA_964535205.1 uncultured Verrucomicrobiota bacterium | reverse complement strand
AGAGGGCGCGGTAGATGTCGCGGTGGATGTACTTGTCGGTGCGGTAGGCGGCCCGGGTTTCCGGGTTGTGAAGGTCGGAGGGCAGGCGGGATTCGACGATGCGGGAAAACAGCAGGGCCCGGCTGAGAAGGTGGAACCACTGACGCGAGGTCAGGAGGGGGCTGCGGACACTGGACGGTTCGATGAGGGGGGCGAGCAGGACGAGGCCGGTGACGGCGTTGGAGGGGCGCAGGGCGGCATCGAAGGCGAGCGCGCCGCCGAGAGAGTGGCCGACGAGCCAGACGGGGCGGGAAGGATTGCCGGTGCGCAGGGCGGCGATTTCGCGGTCGATGGCGGCGCGCCAGGTGACGAGGGTGGTGCCGGCCATCTCCGCGGGGGGGACGCCGGAGCCGGGCAGGTGCATGGCGCGGACGGCGAAGCCGGCCTGGGCGAGCGGCGGGGCCAGGTGGGTGAACACGGCGGGGCCGTCGGCGAAGCCGTGAATCAGCAGGACGGCGGGGTCTCCGCGGGGATGGAGGGTAAAGGGTTCGGCGGGGGCGCGTCGGGCGCCGGGTGCGGCGGCGCGGAGGCGGGTCCGGAGGGCGTAGGCGGCATCGCCGGCGAGCCAGACGGCGAGCGCCAGCAGGAGGAGAACCGGCACGGCGGCCGTCCAGGGTGGAACGGAGGCGGACACGGTGGGGAGGAAAGGCCCGGCGGCGGCTCAGTCGCCGCCGAAGCGGAGAGTGGAGCCGGCGCTCTTGAGCAGATCGGAAAACCGGGGGGATTCGCTGCGCCGCTCCATTTCCTTCTGGATGGCGTAGTACACGAAGAGCGAGTCGTCGGTGGCGCGGTGGGCGTGCATGCCCTCGGTGGAAATGCCGAACAGGTCAATCAGGTCCGAGACGCGGTGGTTTTTCATGTCGGGATACCAGTTGCGGAAGAGGGCGAGGCTGTCGAGGACGGCGTTTTTGGGCACGGGCATGTCGTTGCGCACGGCTTCGGCGGCGATGAAGCGGATGTCGAAGGGGGCGTTGTGGGCGATGAGGACGGCGCCGTCGATGAATTCCAGGAATTCG
>CAZHSS010000270.1:393-2483 GCA_964535205.1 uncultured Verrucomicrobiota bacterium | reverse complement strand
TCTCTCTTCAGGTGTATTACCGGTTCCTGCCGACCTACCAGCCCATCGAAGACAAGGTCATTGACCAGACCTCCGAGGACGATATCTCGATTGAAATCCTCTGAGGCCGGGCGTCTCCGGCGGGGGTGGACATCGGCGGGAGGCCGGGGTATCCTGTCGAATAGAACAAGGAGGCGGCCATGGACAAGTCCATTCAAGCCCTGCACCGGAATATCGCGGAGTGGCTGGCAGGGCCTTCCGGCTCGATTTTCCTGCATGCCGCGCTGATCCTGGCGCTGCTGTTTCTCATCGATTTCGCCAAGGAACCTCCGGAGCCGCCCACCATCGAGGTGACCTATCTGGAGGTGAAGGAACCCCAGGCGGACCTGCCGCCGCCGGACATCGACCCGCTGCCGCAGGAGACGCCGTTTGAGCCGGACCCGACGTTTCTCCAGACGGCCGATATCCAGCCGGAATTCACCCTCGAGCCCGAGATCCACGATTTTTCCACGCCGGATCCCGTGCCGCGCACGCTGGAGGCGCTGACCATCGAGCAGGTGCCCAGTTCGCTGATCATGCCCAACCTGGCGGCCGCGCCGCTGCAGTCCCGCTTCGGGGCGGGGGGCCATGCCGCCGCCGGCGAACGCTACGGCGGCCCGCACTGGCGGCACGCCGAGGCGGCGGTCCGGCGCGCCCTGGAATGGCTGCGCCTCAACCAGAACCCGGACGGGTCCTGGGGCGCCCAGGACCGGGAGGCCTATGCCGGACTCGGCATCCTGACGTTTCTGGCCCACGGGGAAACCACGGCCTCCGTGAAATACGGGGAAACGGTTTCGCGTGCCCTGCGCTATCTGCTGGCGCGCCAGAACGCGGCCGGCGAATTTGCGCGCACCGACACCACCGGCGGGACCTATTCCCAGGCCATCTGCGTCTATGCCGTCAGCGAAGCCTACGGCATGACGCGCATCCCGGCGCTGCGCCCCGCCATGGAAAAGGGAGTGCAGGTCCTGCTGGACGGCCAGCAGGCCGGCGGCGGATTCGACTATCGCTTTGCCAAGGGCGGCCGCCGCGACACCTCGCTGGGCGGCTGGTGCATGCAGGCCATGAAGGCCGCATTCATCGCCGGCGCCGGCAATCCCGGCCTCAAGAACGCCATGGATCTCGCCGCGGCGGATTTCAAATCCAGCCAGCGCGATGACGGGCGGTTTGCCTACACCGACCGCGGCAGCCACTTCACCGACTCCATCACGGCGGTGGCCGTGCTGGGCCTGCAGCTGTCCGGGCATCACCGTTCCCCAGCCGTGCGCCGCGGTCTCGACGCCCTGCATGCGGCCCGCTGCGACTGGCGTAACCCGCCCGCCTGGCCCATGTATGCGTGGTATTACATTTCCCAGGCCAAATTCCACCAGGGCGGCGGCAGCTGGCAGAAGTGGAACAACGAGTTCGCCCCCGAATTCATCCGAAGCCAGAACGAGGACGGCAGCTGGGTGTCCGCCGGCCTGGCCCTGCGTTCCGGCATCACGGGCCGCGAAAATTATCACCCGGTCTATTCCACCACGCTGGCCGCCCTGACCCTGCAGGTCTATTACCGCCTGCTTCCGACCTTCCTCCCGGTCGAGGAACAGCAGATCGTCGTGGAATCATCCGACGACATTCCGATCCAGGTGCTGTAGGCCTCCGGCCGGGCGCATCTGCGGGTAGGTGTCGCCGGAATTGGCCCTCGTATCGCGGGGCTCCCGTCCCGCGCGGATCCGTCCACCCGCACGCGACAGGAGCCCGGGTCGGCGCCCTGGGCCACAGCCCAGCCGGGATCCGTTGTAGGCCGGGGCGGTGACCCGGCTGGATCAGGAGATGATACGGTGCGTGGGGACGGTTTGAAGGGGGTCAGTTTTTTACAGGGCTGTCATCCCGAGCGTAGTCGAGGGATCTCGGCCTGGTCCCGCAGGCTGGCCATCGGGACTGTGCCCGGATTCCGCGGCGGCGGGTCAAGTGATTTCGACTCCGGCGCTTCGCGCCTGCGTTCCATATGACCCCAAGGATGCACCGAATCGCAGATGCGCTCCTTCCGCCCGCGCCCTGAAAAAGGTCTCCTGTTTCCGGCCCGGGTTTGG
>CAZHSS010000270.1:0-383 GCA_964535205.1 uncultured Verrucomicrobiota bacterium | reverse complement strand
CGACGACCTGGCGGGCCACACCTTGGTGTCCGCGTCCACCATGGAAGCGGATATCCGCGCCCTCGAAGGCGACAAGAAGGCTAAGGCTTCCAAGGTGGGTGAGCTGATCGCAGAGCGCGCCAAGGCAGCAGCGGGCGAGGTCGTGGAGCGTCCGGCCTCGGTGCTGAAGGAACTGGTCGAGAATTCCCTGGATGCCGGCGCCTCCCGGATCGAAGTCGAAGTGGTGGACGGCGGCCGGCGCCTGGTCCGGGTGCGCGACGACGGCGCCGGCATGGATCGCGACAACGCCTTGCTGTCCATCGAGCGCCATGCCACCAGCAAGCTGCGCGAGCTGAAGGATCTGGACTCCATCGCCACCATGGGCTTCCGCGGGGAGGCCCTGG
>CAZHSS010000269.1:0-2489 GCA_964535205.1 uncultured Verrucomicrobiota bacterium | reverse complement strand
ACACGAAAGGGGAAGGTTTTGTGGATGCACAGGAAAGAGGGGGGGCGGGGACAGGAGCCGCGATCCTCCACCGCCAAGGCTATGGCGGACAAGACGGGAAACAACAGGGAAATAAGAGGGCTTAACAGCAAGCCGAAAATGAATTGGGTCGAAAAACGTGCACAAAAAAGACGAAGTGGCCAGATAGTAGTGCAGAATCATATCCCGACGGGGTCCCTCCACCGGCGGGCAGGCAGTCGGGGGCTCCAAAGACAAGAATCATCCGGCTGTTTGGAGCCGGCACGACCTCGTGCCGGTCTGCAGCGGAACCCTCAACGCTTGGCCGGGCGGTAGAGGTGGGTGCAGAGGCCTTCGTGGAGTTCGGCGGCTTCGCCGAGGGTTTCCGAGAGGGTGGGGTGGGGGTGGATGGTGCGGGCGAGGTCCGCCGCGGTGGCACCGGTTTCCAGGGCGAGGGCAGCTTCGGAAATCAGATCGCCCGCGCCGGGGCCGGCGAGGCCCGCGCCGAGCAGCCGGCCGGTGCCGGGATCGGCGAGCAGCTTGGTGGAGCCGTCGGCGCGGTCCAGCGTGAGGGCGCGTCCGCTGGCGGCCCAGGGGAATTTGGAGACCTTGACCTCGATGCCCTGTTCGCGGGCCTGGGTTTCGGTGAGGCCGGCCCAGGCGATTTCCGGATCGGTAAACACGACGGCGGGGACATGCCGTGAAACGTGCGCGGGGCGTCCGGCGAGCCGTGCGACAAGCGCCCGGGCTTCGTGGGTGGCCTTGTGGGCCAGCATGGGATTTCCGGCGGCGTCGCCGGCGGCATAGATCTGCGTCTGGCCGGTGCGGCCGTCGGCGTCCGCGGGGATGAATCCGCGATTGTCGGCGGCGAGGCCTGCGCGATCGAGCGCCAGGTCGCCGGTATTCGGCCGGCGGCCGACGGCCACCAGGATTTTGGCAAAGGGTTCGCGTCGGGTTTCGCCAGTCTTGAGGTCTTCGAGCGTGGCGCGCAGCCCAGATGGGTCGTCGGTGATGTCGGCCACGCGGGTATTCAGATGGATGGCGTGGAACCGGCTGCGCAGGCGCTTGGCGAGGGGCACGATGAGATCGCGGTCCACGCCGGGCAGCAGGCCGCCGGTCATTTCGACGACGGTCACGCGCGAGCCGAGGGCGGCATAGACCGAGCCCAGTTCCAGGCCGATATAGCCGCCGCCCACGACGAGGAGAGAGGGGGGGATTTCCGGGAGGGCCAGGGCGGCGGAGGAATCCCACAGGTGGGGGTGGCCGGCCGGGAATCCGGATGGCAGCAGGGGGACGGAGCCGGGGGCCAGCAGGAGGGTGTCGAAATCCAGGGAGCGTATCGCGCCGTCGGGGCTGGTCAGCTGGAGCTGGGTGGGCGACGCCAGGGCGGCCTGCGCGTGGAGGACGGAAATGCGGCGAGCCCTGGCCAGCTGGGCGAGGCCGTTGGCCAGGCGCGCGGTGACGGATTCCTTCCACGCGCGCAGGGCTTCCAGCCGGATGGCCGGTGGCGCGAAGTCGAGGCCCAGGGCGGAGGCCTCGCGGGCATCGGAGAGCAGGCGCGCGGCATGCAGGAGGGATTTGGACGGAATGCAGCCGCGATGCAGGCAGGTGCCGCCCAGGGCATCTTGCCGGTCGATCAGGGTGACGGACAGTCCGAGATCGGCGGCGAGGAACGCGGCGGGGTAGCCGGCAGGGCCGGCGCCCAGGATGGTCAGTGAGGCGGGGGGGGGCATGGGGAGGGACGGCGGTGTCGGGTTGGATATCCGTCAGCGGACCAGTTCCCCGCCGAGCCGGAAGGCGGCCTGGGTGTAGTAGTCCACGGTTCGTTTTTCGATGGCGCCGGCATAGAGGGTGTCGAGCAGGCGGGCGTTGAGCATGGTTTTGCAGAAGTCCTTGATCAACGGGGTGGCATCGTCGCACAGCAGGCGCATCCAGGGCGGGACGACGCCGGTGCTGAGGATGGCGACGGCCCGGCGTTTGCGGGTGCCGCGGGGGGTGGGGACGCCCTTCATGGGAAAATTCCCCGGCTTGGCGAAGACGAAGCAGCAGCGTTCGACGAAGGTTTTGAACAGGGCGGTTTCGTTGCCCATGTTGATGGGGGTGCCGATGATGTAGGCGTCGGCGGCGTCGAGGACGGGGTAGATGGCCTGCATGTCGTCCTGAATGACGCAGCGGGCGAGCGGTTTGGACGGGTCGTCGTCCCGGCAGGCCATGCAGTTGCGGCAGTATTCGATGTGCTTGTCGATCAGGGTGATTTTTTCGGCGGTGGCGCCGGGGCAGGCCTTGAGCGCGCCGGCGATGGCCCGGTCCACGAGGGTGTCAATCGTGCGTCCCTTCCGATAGCTGGCCATGATGGCGACAATGTTCATGCGACCCTCCGCTGTGTAGGACGGAACCTAGCCGTTTTGGACGGCGGATGACGAGACCTTTTTCTGCCCCGGTACCCGGACGGGCGCATCTGCGATTCGGTGCAGGGTGAAGGCCTGCGGCTC
>CAZHSS010000268.1:1477-2490 GCA_964535205.1 uncultured Verrucomicrobiota bacterium | reverse complement strand
GCCGGCCTCCCCCTGCCGGAACACGGTTTCGCCGCGTCCGAACGGCACGCTTTCCAGCCGGGCGGCCCACGCCGCCAGCTCCTCCTCCGGCAGCAGCAGACGGCCATCGGAACCGCTCAGCACCTGCCGGACGAAATCGCTGTGCAGCAGGTCGGCGGCGCGGCGGCGGGCGGCGGCTTCCGCCGCCTTCGGTTCCGCGGGCACGATGGCCCGTTCCATGAAATCGTTGAGCACCTGATCCGTCACCGGATAGGGAATCTGGATGCCGGCGCGGCGGAACCGGTACCAGACGTGGCGGCGCACCTCGCCCATGATCGGACGGCGGAACGCGTAGTGGTCCAGCCAGAGCTGCAGTTCATAGCCGATGCCGTAGCTCTTGTTATTCCAGCACCATGGCCAGGGGCGCGGGCGTTTTGCGCACCTCCTTGACGGCATCCGCCGCCGCCAGCAGCTCCCGGAGCACCCGGTCCGGCGGATCGCCGTAACTGGCATCCACGAACACGGAGCAGCGCCGGGGCCCGGAAGGGCGGCTGAGATTGCGGATCCGCGCATCCGCCACCCTGCTGTTGGGAATGCGCACGGGAATGTTCTCGCGGGTGACGATCCAGGTTTCCCGCCAGTTCATTTCTCCGACCTGTCCTTCGAGGTCGTCCAGGACCACCCAATCGCGGTGCGCCAGCGCCCCGGTGAGGTTCAGCGACATGCCGGCCAGCAGGTTGCCCAGCACGCCCTGCAGCGCAAAGCCCACGACGGCCGTGACCAGGGCGGTCGAAGCCAGCAGCGGGGTGATGTTCCAGCCCAGTTCCAGGCGCAGCACGAAAAACGCCGCCAGGGCCCCCGCGGCGAGGCGCAGCACGCCCCGCAGCAGCGCCGGCATCGGAAGACGACCCGCCGCGGCCGCGATTCGCATGACCGTGACCTCTCCCGCCAGATAGGCCAGCATGATCAGCCAGAACAGGCTCCAGGCCGTGCGGTGGAGAGCCGGCAGGTGCCCGGCCCAGGGGCAGGCCGCG
>CAZHSS010000268.1:0-1467 GCA_964535205.1 uncultured Verrucomicrobiota bacterium | reverse complement strand
CCAGCAGCGGAAACGCCAGGGTGGCCAGGAGGGTCCGAATCCAGGCGGCGAGCGGCCCGCGGGCGGCATCCGCCTATTCCCGCCATCGGCGGCGGGGCCACAGGGAAAGCACTGCGGCCAGCAGCAGGGCCCCGGTCAGCAGGCCTGCTTCGATGAACCGAAACCCCAATGCGCTATTCATGCAAGATCTCCCTTCCGACACCCGCCCGGGCAAACACCGCTCCCGGAAATTCCGCCGCCGCCCGCGCCGCCATGTCATCCAGCTCGGCATCGGTGCGCTCGGGCGCATGGTGCATCAGCCAGAGTTGTGTCGCTCCGCAGCGGCGCGCCGCGTCCAGGGCATCGGCCCAGGTGCTGTGCCCCCAGCCCTTGTGGGCGGCATATTCTTCCGGCTTGAAATGGGCATCGAACACCAGCAGATCCGCGGCACGGGCAAAGTCCGCAAACGACTCCTGCGCGTCCGGGGTCATGGCCTGCCATTCGATATCCGTGGCGACGACGACGGCGGCCCCGGTGGCCGGTTCGTCCACCCGGCAGGCCAGGCATCCGTCCGGATGCGGCACCTCCCGCCAGCTCAAGCGCAGTCCGCCGATCGTCAACGGCTCGCCGGGGACGACATAATCGGCCTTCGGCAGGGCCACGGGCCAGACGGGCGGGGAAAAGACCCGCGCGAGAATGTCCGGCAGGCCGCCGCGCGGCGAGACCAGCGCCCGGGGCCACACCTCGGCCAGCATCGGCAGGCCGATCAGATGATCCAGATGCGTATGGGTGAAAAACAAGGTGGCGCCGGGCCGCAGGCGGCCGAGCAGTTGCCCCGTCCCGCTCCCGGCATCCACCAGCACCTGGGTGCCGTCGCGGCCTTCCACCAGCAGCGCGAATGTATCACCGCCATATTGGACCTTGTCGGCGCCCGAGACCGGCCAACTGCCTCGCGCCCCGCCCAGAAAAACCTTCATGCTATCCGCCTCATTTCTCCGTCAGGTTCCAAATACCGTCCCAGGCCGCCCCGGGACCCGCCGCGGCCAGTCCGCGGCACCTCCGCGCATAGGTCTGCGCCGCGGGATCGTCGTTCAGAATCTCGAACGCCGAGGCGGCTTCCGTCCACTGCCCGGCCCGCGTCTGCGCCAGGGCGTCTTCGAACGAGCGGTCCGCCGCGCGGGCCGGCTCGCCTTCCAGCCCCGTCGCCTCGTAGACCCGCACAGGAGTCTTCCGCCCCACCACCGTCAGCTGTCCCAGTTCGCGCCCGGGAAACACTCCGTTCGTCAGCGCCCAGGTGGACTCTGAAATCATCAGGTACGTGCCGAGGGCCTTGTTGGCGCCCTCGAGGCGCGACGCCAGGTTCGCGGCGTCGCCCAGCACCGTGTAGTCGAACCGTTCGCGCGAGCCCATGTTGCCCACCACCACCGCGCCCGTGTTCAGCCCGATGCGCATTTTCAGCACCGCCCCCGTGCGCTGTTCGAATTCCGC
>CAZHSS010000267.1:0-2492 GCA_964535205.1 uncultured Verrucomicrobiota bacterium | reverse complement strand
GTTCGGTTCCTCTTTCTTGATATCGGTTAGACGCGGCGGCGCTTGCGGGCGCGGCACCCGTTGTGGGGCACCGGCGTGATGTCGCGGATGGCGCTGATCGACAGCCCGGCGGCCTGGACGGCGCGAATCGCGGACTCGCGGCCGGACCCGGGGCCCTGCACCAGGATCTCGACTTCGTTGAGCCCGTGCCCGAGGGCGACCTTGCAGGCCTCCTGGGCGACGATCGTGCCGGCATAGGCCGTGCTCTTGCGCGAACCCTTGAAGCCGCAGCGGCCGCCGCTGCTCCACGAGATCACGTTGCCGCGCGGATCGCTGATGCTGACGGTGGTGTTGTTGAAGGACGCCAGAATGTGCACGACGCCCACGGGGATGTTCTTGGAGCCCTTGACGCGGCGGCGCACGGTCTTGGCTTCGCCCTCCGCGCCTTCCGCGGGAGCAGGAGCAGCCGCGGCGGGAGCTTCGGGGGCGGCGGCGGGCGCCGGCGGCGCCTTCACTTCATCTTTGATTTCTTCGGCCATGAATGAATCCTCTTACTTGGCGGACTTGACGGCGGAGCGGGCTTCCTTGCCGCGGACGGCGCCGACCGTCTTGCGGGGCCCCTTGCGGGTGCGGGCGTTGGTGCTGGTGCGCTGCCCGCGGACGGGCAGCCCCTTGCGGTGGCGGATGCCGCGGTAGCAGTTGACGGCGATCAGGCGGCGGATGTTGCCGCTGACTTCGCGGCGCAGATCGCCTTCGACCACGTAGTCTTCCTGAAGCATCTTCGACAGCGCGGTGATCTCCTCGCCGGTCAGATCGTCGGCCTTCTTGGCCGGATCGATCTTCAGCCTGGCCACCACTTCCCGCGCACGGGCGGGGCCAACACCGTAAATGTACCGCAGCGCGTACTCGACGCGCTTCTTACCGGGTATGTCAACGCCTATCACTCTGGGCATGGTTCCTCTTCTCCTTCTCAGCCTTGGCGCTGCTTGTGGCGCAAATCGGTGCAGATGACCCGCACCACTCCCTTGCGACGCACAATCTTGCAGCGCTCGCAAATCCGTTTGACCGATGTCCGTACCTTCATGTCTCGCCTCTGTCTTCCATCCATTCCACAATCTCGCCGCGCGACATGTCGAACGGTGACATGGCCACGCGTATCCGCGCTCCCGGAGGACACAACCTCCCGGACGCGGACGCTTTCTCCCGCGGAACGAAAGCCGTAAATTCATGTCCGTTGCCCAGTCGGGCACGGAAAACGCGTGTGTCTAGCACAGTTGCCACGACCGCGTCCAGCAGAATTATTTCGCTTCCGCGCACGTGAGGATTTCCGCCGGCCCGTCCGGCACGATCAGGACCGTGTGCTCGACGTGGGCCGAGCGCTCCCGGTCCAGGGTGCGCACCGTCCAGCCGTTGGCCAGGGTTTCCACCTCGTGCGTGCCCCGGTTGACCATCGGCTCGATCGCCAGCGTCATGCCGGGCCGCAGCACCGGGCCCTTGCCGGGGGTCCCGAAGTTGGGCACCTGCGGATCCTCGTGGAGTTTGCGCCCCACCCCGTGCCCGCAGAAATCACGCACGACGGAAAACCCGGCGGCCTCCGCCAGGGCCTGCACCGCATGGCCGATATCGCCCAGGCGGTTTCCCGCGCGGGCGGCGTCAATCGCCGCCGCCAGGCCCTCTTCGGCGATCCGGCACAGCCGCTCGCTTTCGGCGTCCACCGCACCGACCCGGACGGTCGCCGCGTTGTCGCCGATGAATCCCTCGGCGGTCACGCCGACATCCAGCTTGACCAGGTCGCCGGCGTTGATGACCCGCGGACCCGGAATGCCGTGCACCACCTCGTCGTTGAGGGAGATGCACGCCTGTCCCGGAAATCCTCCATATCCAAAGAACGCGCTGCGGACGCCCCGCTCCCGGAGCCAGTCCCGGGCGTAGTCGTCCAGCTCGCCGGTGGTCGTCCCGGGGCGCACCCGGGCGGCCATCGCAGCCAGCAGTTCGGCGGACAGCCGGCATGCCACGCGCATGTGCCGGAGATCCGCCGGGGTTTTGATCGGAATCATCGTCCCGAACCGGCGTCAGGCCAGTTTGGACAGCAGCTCCGCCGTCGCGTCCCGGGGGGTCGTACCGGCATTGATGCGGACCAAAACGCCTTTCGTTTCGTAAAAATCAATCAGGCTGGCGGTCTGGCGCTGATACACCTCCAGCCGGTTCAGAACGGTTTCCTCGCTGTCGTCGGGGCGCTGGTAGAGCGGCCCGCCGCACTGGTCGCACACGCCTTCGACCTTCGACGGAATGTTGGTGACGTGATAGACCGCGCCGCAGCTCTTGCAGATGCGCCGGCCGCTGAGGCGGCTGACGATCACCGGCGTGGGCACCTCCAGCAGAAACACCTGGTTCACCCGCCCGTTCAGCGCCGCCAGGGTCTCGTCCAGGCCCCGCGCCTGCTCCAGCGTGCGCGGAAATCCGTCGAACATGTAGCGGTCGGTCGCCTTCCCCTGCGCCAGGCGCTCGCGCAC
>CAZHSS010000266.1:0-2492 GCA_964535205.1 uncultured Verrucomicrobiota bacterium | reverse complement strand
AATCGTCCCCGATGAGCCGCATTCTTGACGCAGCCCTGTCCGTGTTCCGCTCTGTGGGGCTCTTGCATTGACTTTGGCGGGGAGGATGGATAGAAGAGGCGGGAGTTTCAACCGAAGGAAGCCATTCATGAGCGAGCAGATTCCACAGCGGGTATTGGTGACGGGCGGCAGCGGATTTCTGGGAATCAACCTGATCCGGCATCTGTTTGCCAAGGGGGTGCCGCAGGTGCGCTCGCTGGACCTGGTGGAATTCGATTATCCCGAAAAGGACCGCGTGGAGGCGGTGGTCGGCGACATCCGCGACGCGGCGACGGTGGCCCGGTGCATGGAGGGGGTGCAGCAGGTGGTGCATACGGCGGCGGCGCTGCCGCTGTATTCGCCGGAGGACATCCATACCACCGATGTGGTCGGCACGCGCATCCTACTGGAGGCAGCCCGCAAGACCGGCGTGGAGCGCTTTGTTATGATCTCGAGCACCGCCGTGTACGGCATTCCTGATCACCATCCGCTGATGGAGGACGACGAGATGATTGGCGTGGGGCCCTACGGTCGCGCCAAGATCGAGGCGGAGTCGGAATGCCTGAAGGCCCGCGACCAGGGCCTGTGTGTGCCGATCATTCGCCCCAAGTCGTTCATCGGCCCGGAACGCCTGGGCGTGTTTGCCATGCTCTATGACTGGGCGCATACCGGCCACGGCTTTCCGATGATCGGCAACGGCAAAAACCGCTACCAGCTGCTGGACGTGGAAGATCTGTGCGAGGCCATCTGGCGGACCATGACGCAGGACCCCGCCACGGTGAACGACATCTTCAATATCGGGGCGAAGGAGTTCACGACCATGGGCGAAGACTACCAGGCGGTGCTGGACGACGCCGGGCACGGCAAGAAGATCCGCGGATTCCCCGCCGCCCCGATGATCTGGACGCTGCGCTTCCTGGAGATGCTCAAGCTGTCGCCGCTGTACAAGTGGGTCTATGAAACGGCCAGCAAGGATTCATTTGTCTCGATTGACAAGGCCGAACGCGTCCTGGGCTTCACGCCGCGGTTTTCCAACAAAGATGCCCTGGTGCGCAACTACCGCTGGTATGTGGAGCATCTGGACCAGTTCAGGAACGCCAGCGGCGTGTCGCATCGCGTGCCCTGGAAGCAGGGGATTCTCTCGCTGGCCAAGCATTTCTTCTGAGCATGAAAGGGAACTCGCCAGACCGGTTGGAATTCCGCTGCCCGGCCTGCGGGGGCGATGCCTGGCTGCTGCGTCAGCCGGTCTACGACGGATTCTCCCGGGTGGGCGAGACCCTGCACTGCGCCCTGTGCCGCCATGAATTTGCCGACGAAGCGGAGATTCCCTTCCGGGAGGGCTCCCGTCCCAAGGTCTTCACCGAAGCGGATCGCCCGCGCCCGGTCCGGGTTTTTTCCGAGGACGAAAAGGGGCGCATGTGCCGGTACTGCGCGGAGTATGTGGTGAATCCGTTCATTCAGCGCTGCGGGCTGCATCAGTGCGAAGTGCAGGCTACGGATACGTGTCCGCATTTCCGGCCCAAAGAGGACGACGGCGGCAAGCCCGATCCCCTGGACGGCCTGATAAACTGACGGTCGGGGCGGGGGTCGGTCAGGACCAGGCGAGCATTTGTTCGATGGCGCGGCGGGCGCGGTCGGCGATGGCGGGTTCGACGGTGACAACCGGCGCCATGTCGCGGAGGCAGAACAGCACTTTTTCGAGGGTGTTGAGCTTCATGTTGGGGCAGACGGCAAAGGCCGACACGCGGTGAAAGCGCTTGTTTGGATTTTCCTTCCGCAGGCGGTGCAGCAGTCCTTCTTCGGTGGCGATGATAAAGTCCGCGGCGGGGCTGTTCCGGACAAAGGAACACATTTGGCCGGTGGAGAGGATGTGATCGGAAACAGCGCGTACCGGCTGGGGGCATTCGGGATGGGCCAGGACGAGGGCACCGGGATGTTCGTCCCGGAGGCGGGCGATGTCGCGCGGGCTGATGCGCGCATGGGTGGGGCAGTAGCCCGGCCACAGGATCAGGTCGCGACCGAGGGTTTCGGCAACGACGCTGCCCAGATGCTGGTCGGGCACGAAGATCACGTCTTCGTTGTCATAGTGCTGGACGATTTTCACGGCATTGCCGGAGGTGCAGCAGCAATCGCTCTCGGCCTTGACCTCGGCGGGGGAGTTGACATAGCAGACCACCTTGGCGCCGGGATGCCGGGTTTTGAACTCCCGCAGCTGCTCGGCGGTGATCATGTCGGCCATGGGGCAGCCGGAGCGCGCGTCGGGAATCAGCACCGTCTTGCCCGGATTGAGAATGGCGGCGGTCTCGGCCATGAAGTGCACGCCGCAGAACACGATGGTTTCCGCGTCGATCTCCGTGGCCTTGCGAGCCAACTCCAGCGAGTCGCCGGTGAAGTCCGCGATGTCCTGCACATCGGGCCGCTGGTAGTTGTGCGCCAGGATGACGGCTTTTCGTTCCGTCTTCCACTTTTGGATT
>CAZHSS010000265.1:0-2492 GCA_964535205.1 uncultured Verrucomicrobiota bacterium | reverse complement strand
TCTCGCGCCCGAGCAGCAGGTTGAAGAGCTGGTCGGTGCCGCCGATTTCGACGTCGGCCTGCACCATCACGGAATCGTAGGCCTGCACCAGCGGATACAGAAACTCCACCAGCGAGATCGGCTGGTTGGCCGCATAGCGCTTGGAAAAGTCGTCGCGCGCCAGCAGCTGCGCCACCGTGACCTTGGCGCTCAGCCGGATCACCTGCTCGAACCCCATCGGCCCGAACCATTCGGAATTGAACCGCACCTCGGTCCGCGCCGGATCCAGGATCTTGAACATCTGGTCCTGGTAGCTCTTGGCGTTCTCCAGCACCTGCTCCTTCGAGAGCTGCGGCCGCGTGACGGACTTCCCGGACGGGTCGCCGATCATGCCCGTGAAATCGCCGATGATGAACACCACCGTATGCCCGCAGTCCTGGAAATCGCGCAGCTTGTTCAGGGCCACACAATGTCCCAGGTGCAGGTCCGGGGCGGACGGATCCGCCCCCATCTTGATGCGGAGGGGCTTGTTTTCCGCGATGGACTTCGCCAGGCGGTTTTTCAGTTCGTCCGCGCTGTGCAGATCCACCCGGCGGGCGGTGATTTTCGCCAGCTGCTGTTCGAGGGTCATCATGGGCTACTCGACATCCACGTTCCAGCCGTGCGTGTCCGGCAGCTCGCCGTACTGGATGCCCTGGACCGCCTTGTACAGCTTCTCCAGCACCGGGCCGCAGCCGGTCTCCGGCCCCGTCTTGTACACCTTCCCCGCGCGCTCGATCTGGCAGACCGGCGTGATCACCACCGCCGTGCCGCACGCCGCCACCTCGGCGAATTCCGTGATCTCGTCGAAGGCGATCGGCCGCACTTCGACCGGTATTTCCAGGTCTTTGGCGATCTGCTGCAGCGACAGGTTGGTGATGCTGGGCAGGATGGACGTGGACTTCACCGTCACGTAGGTCCCGTTTTTCGTGATGGCCAGGAAGTTGCTGGTCGAAAACTCGTCAATCCACTTGTGCTCCTTGGCGTCGAGATACAATTCGACGGGATAGCCGGCCTTCTTGGCCTCCAGATGGGGATACAGGCTGACGGCGTAGTTGCCCGCGACCTTGATGTGCCCCGTGCCCTGCGGCGCCGCGCGGTCGTAGTTGTCCAGCACGATGGCCTTCACCGCCTGCAGGCCGCCCTTGTAGTACGGCCCCACCGGCGTCACCAGCACGATAAACGTGTACTCGTCCGCCGGCGCCACGCCGATCTGCGGCCCGCTGCCGATCAGCAGCGGACGCACATACAGCGAGCCGCCCGTCCCGTAAGGCGGCACGTACTCGATGTTGGCCTTCACCACCCGCTTGCACGCCTCGATAAACAGCTCCTCCGGCACCTCGGCCATGCACGTGCGCCGGGCCGTGACCGCCATCCGCCTGGCATTCTCTTCGGGCCGGAACAGGCTGACCTTGCCGTCCTTGCGCCGGAATGCCTTCAGCCCCTCGAACGCCTCCTGCCCGTAGTGCAGGGCCGTCGCCGCGATGTGGATATTCAAATACGGCGATTCCACCAGTTCGCCTTCGCCCCAGGCGCCGTTCTTCCAGACATGCCGGATGTGGCAGTTGGTGTCCAGAAACGCGAATCCCAAGCTGTTCCAGTCAATCTGTTTCATGTGTTGCTCCTCTTACAATCCGCGAAGGGTCTGCGCCAGCGAAGGGCTGGAGAGCAGATCCTGCGCCACGCGGCGCGCAATGGCCTCGATCTCGTCGTCGGACAGGATGCCGGCCGCGCACGCCTCCGGCGGCGCGGCCGCCGCCACACCGCTGTCCTTGACATCCGCCGGCACGCCCATGGCTGCCGCCTGGCACATCGTCACCGCCGCCACGCCCACGATATCCTCCGCGCTGCAGCCGCGCGACAGATCGTTCAAGGGCTTGGCCAGCCCCTG
This sequence comes from uncultured Verrucomicrobiota bacterium, assembly GCA_964535205.1. GTDB lineage: Bacteria > Verrucomicrobiota > Kiritimatiellia > CAIQIC01 > Lenti-01 > JAAZFE01. Next base: position 583 of record CAZHSS010000265.1, on the reverse strand, counting down.
CAGGATCGGACCGAGCGCGATCGCGCCCGCCAGGCGCTCCACCAGCTTCACGGCGATGTTGCCCGCCTGCAGGTCGGGAAAAACCAGAATGTTGGCCGCGCCTTTCAGCGGGCTGTCCGGCGCCTTCTGCGCCGCCACGTGCGGCACGATCGCCGCATCCGTCTGCAGCTCGCCATCCACGACCATGTCGGGGTCGTGCTTCGCGGCGAGACCCTTCGCGATCCGGGTCGCCTTCGCCACCTTGTCCACCAGCTCGTGCCTGGCGCTCCCGCGCGTCGAAAAGCTCAGCAGCGCCATCCGCGGCGCCGTCCCGATCAGCGCCCGGTGCGTATGGGCGGTGGACATCGCGATCTCCGCCAGCTGGTCCGCCGTCGGATTCGGATTCACCCCGCAATCGGCAAACAGCAGCGTATTCTCGCCGGCGATGGTCGGCGTTTTCAGCCGCAGCAGAAAGCAGCTGCTGGCGGTCTTGATGCCCGGCGCCGTGCCCACGCAGTGAAACGCCGCCCGCAGCATGTCCGGGGTGGACGCAATGCTGCCGGCCACCATGCCCGAGGCGTAGCCCGTCTCGATCATGATGGCG
>CAZHSS010000264.1:0-2530 GCA_964535205.1 uncultured Verrucomicrobiota bacterium | reverse complement strand
CGACCTGCAGGCGATCATCCACCTGCGCATGGAAGAGACGTTCGGGCTGATCCGGGCGCGGCTGCAGCGGCAGAACCTGCTGCATCTGCTGGGCGGCGGGGTGGTGCTGACGGGCGGGGGGGCATACCTGAAGAATGTGGCCCAGCTGGCGGAAAAAGTGTTCGGGCTGCCGTGCGAGATCGGCGGGCCGCGCAATGTCAGCGGCCTGACGGCGAACCTGTCTGGGCCGGAATACGCGACGGGGGTGGGGGCGGTGCTGTGCGCCTACAAGAACGCCTGCCTGCGGCAGGAACAGGCCCGGAGCGTCTGGCGGCGGCTGGGGCAGTGGTTTGGGCTGGGGTGAGCGAAGAAAGGCGGGCAGGACGATGAACCTGGGCAAGGACAACCAAGGCGGCGACACGCGCTGCCGCATTCTGGTGGCGGGCGTCGGCGGCGGCGCGTGCAGCGTGCTGGGGCGCGTGCTGGAAGACTGGACGGAGCCGCCGGCGGTGGCGGCGGTCAACACGGATGCCCGGGCGCTGGCCGAGTCGGGGATTCCGCTGAAGATCCAGATCGGGCGGACGATCGCCAAGGGGATGGGGGCGGGCGGGGATGCGGAGCTGGGGCGGCTGGCGGCGAGCGAGGATCTGGATGCGCTGCGGGCGCTGGTGGCGGAGTACGATCTGCTGGTGCTGGCGGCGAGTTTCGGCGGCGGCACGGGGACGGGGGCGGCGCCGGTGCTGGCGCGGATTGCCCGGGAGGAAGGGTTGTTGACGCTGGCGTTCGTGACCACGCCGTTCGCGTTTGAAGGCGCCCGGCGCCAGGAGCAGGCCCAGGAAGGCCTGGCCGCGCTTCGCCAGCAGGCGGACGCGGTGGTCTGCCTGCCCAATGAGCGGCTGCATTCGATGCTGCCGGAGGGCACGCCGCTGGCGGAGGCGTTTGCCTTTGTGGACCGGATGATGGGCGCGGGGATCCGCGGGCTGTGGACGCTGCTGGCGCGGGACAACATGCTGAACCTGGACTTTTCGGATCTGCAGACACTGGTGGAGAACAGCGGCAACGAGTGCTGTTTCGGCTACGGGGAGGGGCAGGGGCCCGGGCGCGACGAGCAGGCGCTGACCGAGCTGCTGGAGGGGCCCATGCTGGAAAAGGGCCGGGTGATTGCCAATTCCGGCGCGATGCTGCTGTGCGTGGCGGGCGGGCCGGACCTGGCGCTGTCGGAGCTGGAGAAAATCCATCGCCGCTTCCAGGAGGCGGCGAGGCCGGGGGCGCGGATTTCGATGGGCGCCGCGGTGCTGGAGGGCTGGTCCGGACGGCTGGCGCTGACGGTGCTGGCGGCGGAGCACTGGATGCCGCCGTCGCGGTCGGGCGGGGACCGGCGCGCCGACGGGCTGTTTGACGAACCGGACGAGGCGCCGCCGCCGGAGGAGCGCAAGCGGCGTTCCCGCAAAACCACGCAGCAGTCCGAACTGCACCTGAGCGACGACCGGGGCCGGTTTTCGAACGTGGCGCCGACCATCTACGACGGGGCCGATCTGGACATCCCCACGTTCATGCGGCGGGGCATCCGGATGCCGACCTGACGGCAAAGAGCGTTTCGCCGGGCGGAAGGACTTGATTTTGTGCCGGGAAACCGCAAGAGTGCCCGGAAATGAAACCCAACAGGAGAATGCAAATGAAGAACATGAAATGGCTTGTGCTGGGATTGACGCTGGCCGTGGCCGCACCGTCGGCGATGGGAGCGGCGCTGGTGACGAAGGGCGCGAATGAACTGGCGATTGCGGGAGCGGTGGACTTCCAGAGCGGCGAAGGGACGGATTTCGTGCTGGATCTGCGCTATGCCTACTTCGTGATGGATCGCTTTTCGCTGGGGACCAAGGTGTCGCTGCAGAACAACGATTTCTACAGCCATTTCGGCATCGGGGCGACGGCGGAATACAACTTCGCGCTGCCGAAGGGGTTCAAGCCGTTGTTCGGCACGGATCTGGTGCCGTTCCTGGGCGCCGCGGTGGACTACCGCTATTCCGACATTGATCATCTGGGCGATGAAAGCGCGGTGGTGCTGGGCGGCGAAGGCGGATTGAAGTTCTTCCTGACGGACACCACGGCGGTGACGCTGTCGCTGCTGGGCGAAATCGCATCGGAAGACGTCTATGTGGACGACCAGGAGGCAACGAACCGGGATCTGCGCCTGCTGCTCGGGATGCGCTTCTATTTCTAGCACGGCCGGCAGTGCCGTTCAGGCGCGGGATTTCCCGCGCCTTTTTTATTGCCCGGATCAGAAAGCGGTTGAATTGCCGGCCGGGGTGGGGTAATGAATGGCGAGTTTCCGGTGCCCGGCTGGGGCGCCGGTTGCGGAGGGATGGCTGAGCGGCTGAAGGCACCCGACTCGAAATCGGACGGGCGTGATGAGCGTCCCGTGGGTTCAAATCCCACTCCCTCCGCCATTTTCCGTTTTGGGGCAAAAAGTTTTCCATAGCGACCGTGGAAAACATGCTGGGCGTCAGGCCCACATTTCCATGCGGAGGCCGAACTTGTCGGGGGCGCGGTC
>CAZHSS010000263.1:0-2533 GCA_964535205.1 uncultured Verrucomicrobiota bacterium | reverse complement strand
CCCCGTGCGGGTATCCACCCGAACCCGCTCGCCCGGCTCCATGTACTCGGGCACCTGGATCACCAGCCCCGTCTCCAGCGTCGCCGCCTTCGTCCGCGCCGTCACGCTCGCACCCCGCATCGACGGCGCGCATTCCGCAATCTGCAGTTCCACCGCGTCCGGCAGCTGGATGCTCAGCACCTTGCCGTCCTGCAGCAGCGCCTTGATCCCCTCCATCCCGTCCACCAGATAGGGCACCGTCGTCTCGATCTCGTCTTCCATCAGCTCGTACGGCGTGTAGTCCTCCAGGTCCATGAACGTGAACCGGTCCCCCTCCCGGTAGCTGTACGACACCATCCGCGTCTCGAAGTCCGACTCCTTCAGCGCATCGTCCCCCTTGTACGTCTGGTCCAGCTTCGCCCGCGTCCGCACGTTGCGAAACCGCACCTTGTACAGCGTCGAGGCCCCCCGCGCCGACGGCGACTGCGTCCGCATCTGTTCCACCACATGCGGATCCCCGTTGATTTCCACCACGCTGTTTTTCGTCAGTTCACACGCCTTGATCATGCCGGACCTCTCCATCCCTTCCATTCCGGAGCCGCCCGGAAATGCTTTCCTTTTGGGGTTTACCAATGTAGGATATCTCGTATTATACAGTCAATGGGCGCATGCGGAGGCGCCACCCATGGAACAAATCGCCGAAAAATCCTGGCAAATCGCCAACCGGCTCCCCGCCATGGCCGAAGCGGCCCGGGAAGTCTTTGACTGGCTGGCCGGCCAGCCCCTGCCCTCCCGGGTCAAGTACTCCGTCGGCCTCGCCATCGAAGAGCTGGCCACCAACATGATCAAGTACGGCTACGATGACGACGCCGAACACCTCATCCGCTTCTCCATCTCCGTCCATCCCGATCACCTGAAAATCGTCTTCGAGGACGACGGCCACCCCTTCGATCCCACCCGCTACCCCTCCCCCGATGTCGAACGCATCGTCCGCTCCTCGCGCATCGGCGGACTCGGCATCGAACTCGTCCGCCGCGTCACCTCCAAGATGACCTACGAACGCGACGGCCGCATCAACCGCAACACCCTGCACATCCGCCGAATGGAACCCGGCGACACCCAGGTCATCCGCCTGAATCTCTAACCCCGCAAGGCCGTCTGCATGCCCCGGCTCTATGGAGAACGTAGCTGGCAGATCCCGAACGAACTGGGACCCGCCACGGCCATGACCCGCGAAGCCCTCGCCTGGGCCGAAACCTTTCCCATCTCCGAACAGGCCACCTATTCCCTCCGCCTTGTCCTCGAGGAAGTGCTCTCCAACACCGTCAAATACGGCTATTCCGACCCCGATCCCCATACCATCTCCATCTGGATCTCCGTGGACAGCGATGTGATCCAGGTCGAACTGGCGGATGACGGCCATCCCTTCGACCCCACCGGCCACCCCTCGCCCGACATCCTCAGCCGCATCGAAACCGGCGTGGACGGCGGCTTCGGCATCGAACTCGTCCGCCGCCTCTGCCGCCACATGGCCTACCGCCGCGATCCGGACGGCAACCGCCTCACCCTTCACATCGGCTCCTTCGACCCCGACGAACTCCCCGAATCCGCCCCCACCGGCCCCAAGGAATCCCCCGCATGACCACCATCCTCCGCCTGTCCGCCGCCGCCGCCCTCCTCCTGCTCCTCGCCGGATGCGCCACCACCCCCGCCAGCCGCATCCAGCAGAACCAGGAACTCTTCGACTCCCTGCCCGTCGCCGACCAGGCCCGCATCCGCGGCGGCCAGATCACCCTCGGCTATACCCCCGACATGGTCCGCATCGCCCTCGGCGACCCCCAGCGCCGCCTCGTCCGCCGCTCCGCCGGCGCCGACACCGACGTCTGGCTCTATCTCGATACCGTCCGCCGCTACGAACGGCAGCGCGCCGATATCGACGGCCTGCTCGTCTCCGGCCCCGGCGGCATGCGCTCCATCGGCGGCAGCGCCTGGGTCAACGTCCTCCAGGAACGCGAATTCGTCCGCCGACGCGTCGAGTTCCTCAACGGCCTCGTCACCGCCATCGAGGAACCCGCCGAAGATCCCCCCGCGCCATGAAGATCGTCTGCGCCGCCAGCGTCCTGCACGGCCGCGACGCCTTCTCGCCTCTGGGCGACGTCACCCTCCTGCCCGACCGCGACATCCGCCGCGAAGACCTGGCCGGCGCCCGCGCCCTGATCGTCCGCTCCAAGACCCGCGTCAACCGCGACCTGCTCGAAGGCACCCCCGTCGAATTCGTCGCCACCGCCACCGCCGGCGCCGACCACTTCGACACCGAATGGCTCGCCGAAGCCGGCATCGCCTGGACCGCCTCCCCCGGCTGCAACGCCAATGCCGTCGCCGAATATGCCCTCACCGCCATCGCCTGCCTCGCCCGCCGCCGCGCCGCCCCCCTCGCCGGCAAAATCCTCGGCATCGTCGGCGCCGGACAAGTCGGCTCGCGCATCGCCCGAAAAGCCCCCCTCCTCGGCCTGCGCCCACTGGCGCTCGTCGTCGGAGGTGCGCAGCATCTTGG
>CAZHSS010000262.1:0-2547 GCA_964535205.1 uncultured Verrucomicrobiota bacterium | reverse complement strand
TCCGAAGAAGCCGGCGTCCCCGGCGGTCCGCACGATCCGGTCCCCGGCATCCAGATCCGCGGAGGCCACCCGCGACTCCGGCACCGCCGTCACGGTCACGGTGTCCGGCAGGACGATGTGTTCGGGCGACAGGCTTTCCAGCGGTCCATGCGGAATCAACGGCCACCGCATCCAGTTGCCGCTTCCCGGGGCAAAGGCCTCGCCGGCCGCCAGCGCTCTGTAGTCCGGGCGGGTCATCCGCCCGTTGCCGGTGAAGGCATCCTCCGGATAAAACCGAAGCACCGGAACATAATTCCGCCCCTCGAACCGCACCCACAACGGCTTGTCGTTGGCAATCCATTCCGCGCACAGGCTGATGGCATAGGCGCCCAGCAGGAACCAGAACGCCCACCAGGCGCGGCGCATCCCGCGGAACCGCGCCCACCGCCGCCGCGTTACCGGATGCCAGTGGATGGATGGAATCTGAAACTTCATTTCAGGGCAAACTACGAATCACGCGAATCACACGAATACCTTCCGGTCCGTGCAGAACTGTACAAAATCAAAACAAGGATTTTCATTCGTGACATTCGGGTGATTCGTAGTTGAGATTTTCCGCTTGATTGGTTTAGTCAAACTGGATCCGCGGATCGATCAGCAGGTAGCACAGATCCGACAGCAGGCGGCCCAGCAGACCGAGCAGCGAGGTCACCGCGAGAATGCCCATGAACACCATGTAGTCGCGGCTGACGATGGCATCGAGGCTCAACCGGCCCATGCCGGGAATCTCGAAGACTTTTTCAATCAGGACAGAGCCGGCGAAGAGAATGCCCAGCACGCCGCCGAACCCGGTGGCGATGGGGATCAGGGCGTTGCGAAAGGCATGGCCCCACACCGCCCGGCGCAGGCTGCCGCCCTTCGCCAGCACGGTGCGCACGTAGTCCTGCCCGATCTGCTCCAGCAGCGAGTTTTTCATCAGCAGGGTCAGCACCGCGAAGTTCCCGATCACATAGCACGACACCGGCAGGACGAAATGCGCCGCCAGATCCTTGATCCGGCCCCACGGCGACAGCAGTTCATGGTTGACCGATACGATCCCCGCCGCCGGCAGCCAATCCCAAAACCGATCGCTGGTGCCGGCGAACAGCATTTTCAGCAGCATGCCGAAGGCAAACGCCGGAATGGCGTAGCCGATGAACACGATCAGGCTGCTGGCCGCGTCGAAGGCGCTGCCGTGCCGGAGCGCCTTGGCGATGCCCAGCGGAATGCAGATCAGATAGGTCAGCACAAACCCGGAAATCCCGAACACCAGGGACACGGCGAACCGTTCGCGGATCAACTGCCCGGCCGTTTTGTTGGGATATTTATAGGAGCGCGCGGCCAGCCCCATCTTGTCCCGCGCCAGCCAGGTCCAGTAGCGCCGGAGTACGGGCTGGTCGAAGCCGAAATGCGCCTCCAAGGCCTTCCGCTGCTCCGCCGAAACCGATGCGCCCGCATGCGGGCTTGGCCCGCTCTCCCCCGCCCCCATCCCGCGCATGCGCGCCAGCGCCTGCTCCACCGGCCCGCCGGGCACCGCCTGCACCAGCGCGAAGCAGACAAAGGTAATGCCCAGAAACGTCGGCACCATCAGCAGCAGCCGGCGCAGGAAATAGCTCCACCGCTCCATGGCCGCCCGTCAGGCCCAGTAGCTCCGGTCCAGCGACCGGTACTGCACGGCCTCGGCCACGTGGTCGGCGGCGATCTGTTCCATCCCCGCCAGGTCGGCAATGGTCCGGGCCACCTTGAGAATGCGGTCGTAGGCGCGCGCGCTCAGGTTCAGGTCGGCCATGGCCGCCTTCAGCAGGCCCTGCGCATCGTCGTCCAGAACGCAGTGCTTGTGGACATCCTTCGTGCGCATGCCGGCATTGCAATGGACCGCATGCCGCCCGCCCGACCGGGCAAACCGCTGCCGCTGCACCGCCCGCGACGCCACCACCCGCTCGCGAATCGCCGCCGAACTCTCCCCCCTCTCCAGCGACGCCAGCTGCTGGTACTCCATCGCCGGCACTTCCACATGGATATCAATCCGGTCCAGCAGCGGGCCGGAAATCCGGTTGCGGTACCGCTGCATCTGGATCGCCGTGCACCGGCAGGGACGCTTGGGATCACCAAAATGCCCGCACGGGCAGGGATTCATCGCCGCGACCAGCATGAAGCGGCAGGGGAACGCCACCGAGGCCGCGGCGCGGGCGATGGTCACCACGCCGTCCTCCAGCGGCTGGCGCATCACCTCCAGCACATTGCGGTGGAATTCGGGAAGTTCGTCGAGAAACAGCACGCCGTTGTGGGCCAGGCTGACTTCACCGGGCATGGGGTGCGTGCCTCCCCCCAGCAGCCCGGCATCGGAAATGGTATGGTGCGGCGCGCGGAAGGGACGGCCATGCACGACGGCCTGATGCGCCGGCAGCGCGCCCGCGATGCTGTGGATCTTGGTGGTTTCGAGCGCCTCTTCCAGCGTCAGCGGCGGCAGAATGGTCGGCACCCGCTTGGCCAGCATGGATTTTCCGGTGCCCGGCGGCCCCACCAGCA
>CAZHSS010000261.1:2297-2594 GCA_964535205.1 uncultured Verrucomicrobiota bacterium | reverse complement strand
CTGATCAGCCTGCACCTCGGCAACGGCTGCTCCATGGCCGCCATCCGCAACGGCCAATGCGCGGACACCACCATGGGCGTCACCCCCCTTGAAGGCCTCGTCATGGGCACGCGCTCCGGCGACATCGATCCGGCGGCCATCCCCTACATCATGGACCAGACCGGCATGGACGCCGCCCAGGTCGCCAACGCGCTTAACAAGCAGTCCGGCCTCAAAGGGATCTGCGGCGTCAACGACATGCGCGAAGTGGTCGAAGCCGCCGCCGGCGGAAACGCCCGGGCCCAGACCGCCCTGGAT
>CAZHSS010000261.1:0-2287 GCA_964535205.1 uncultured Verrucomicrobiota bacterium | reverse complement strand
CCGCATCCAGAAATACATCGGCGCCTACATGGCCCTTCTCCCCGGTCTCGACGCCCTCGTCTTCACCGCCGGCATTGGTGAAAACTCCGCGCCGGCGCGCGAACACATCTGCCGCCAACTCGACCACCTCGGCATCCGCCTCGATCCGGCCCGAAACCACTCCCCCGCCCGCGGACCCCGCGAAATCCAGATCGAAGGCGCCCCGCTCAAGATCCTGGTGATTCCTACGAATGAAGAACTCCAGATCGCCCTCGAAACCAAGCAGATCATCGAAGCCCGATAGCCCCGTTGCGGGGAAACGGCGCTCCGCTTCCGAAGACCTCCTGGAAGAGTTCCGGGGACCGGTTGACCCGACGGGAAGCGACGCCCCCCGATACTTTCCGCTGCGTCTCGATGAGCTGCGGGCGATCGGCGGCTGGGCGGCCGACTGCGCCGGACGGGCGCTCCCGGTGGTCGAAAGCCTCGCGGGAGCCGATTCCCGGCCCCGGGAGGCCATTGACGGCATCCGGGGATTTGCCGCCGGAGGCAAGCGAGCGGCCCGGCTGCGAACGCTGGCCTGTGCCGCCCATGCCGCCGCGCGCGACATCGCCGATCCGGCCGCCGCCGCCGCGGCCCGTGCCGCGGGCCATGCCGCGGCCAGCGCCTATACGCACCCCCTGGCAGATGTCCGCCAGACCGTGCACATCGTCGGTTCGGCCGCCTATGCCGCCCTGGCGCTGGAACTGGACCGCGCCGGCAACCCGGATGTCGGAGAGGCGGAAGTGCGCCGGGCCGTCGCCCATGCGCCGCCGGAAGTGGGCGACGTCCTGCGCCGGATGCCTCCCCGATCCCCAGGCAAAAGCCGCCTGGCCATGCTGCTCTACCGGCTGGATGCCGCCCTTCGCGGATCCTGCGCAAGGAGGTGATGGCTTGCGGGGTGTCGCCAGAACGCCCCCTCGTAGCGCGGGGCTCCCGTCCCGCGCGCTTCCTTACAACCGCGCGCGACAGGAGCTGCGTGCCACAAAGGCAAGCCATTACGTCCTGATTCGCGCCCGGATTGACACCCACGCTGTCCTTCCGCTAGCCTCTCCCCGGCTGATTTGCCCGGCAACCAGGCCTTTTGCCTGTCCGCCCGTTTGCAGGCAACCCAGCCCGAGGACACCCTCTAACGGAACGGAATCACACCATGGACAAGACCCTGCTTCGCTATCATCCCGAGGTGCGGGAGGCACTGGACGCCAACCGTCCGGTCGTCGCCCTGGAAAGCACGCTGATCACGCACGGCCTGCCCTATCCCGTCAATCAGGAGGTGGCCGCCGGCATGGAGCAGGCGGTCCGCGACGCCGGCGCCGTACCCGCCACCATTGCCGTCCTGCAGGGACAAATCACCGTGGGTCTGACGCCGGAGCAACTCGCCTATCTGGCCGAGGCCCGCAACGTCCGCAAATGCAGCCGGCGGGATTTCCCGATTGTGCTGGCCCGGCGCGGCGACGGCGCCACCACCGTCGCGGGCACCATGATCGTCGCCCGGATGGCGGGAATCTCTGTTTTCGCCACGGGCGGCATCGGCGGCGTGCACCGCGGGCACCCGTTTGATGTCAGCGCGGATCTGCTGGAGCTGGCCCAGACACCGGTGGCCGTCGTGTGCGCCGGGGCCAAGGCGATCCTGGATCTGCCCCTGACGCTGGAAACCCTGGAAACCCATGGCGTGCCCGTCGTCGGCTACCGGTGTTCGGAGTTTCCGGCTTTTTACACCCGCAGCTCCGGCCTGCCCCTCGACGTCCGCTGCGACACCCCGGAAGACATCGCCGCCATCCTGCGCTCGCGCGAACAGCTCGGTTTTCGCACCGGCACGCTGATCGCCACCCCGGTGCCGGCGGAACACGAGCTGCCCGCGGACGTGGCGGAAGCCGCCATCGCCCAGGCGCTGCAGGAGGCGGAGGCCCAGGGGGTGCGCGGCAAGGAAGTCACGCCCTTCCTGCTGGCGCGGGTCAGCGAACTGACCCACAAAGAAAGCCGCACCGCCAACGTCGCGCTGTTGAAAAACAACGCCCGCGTAGCGGCGAAAATCGCGCGGGCGTTGGCTGCCCCGTAATCCGCAGGACCAGCCGCCAACGATCGGGAGAAACACTCATACCTCATGACTCCCGATTAGGCGGCATGGATGGGCCGCCCGACAATCCCCCTCTCTGGCTCCCCGCGCTGCGAAACGGTTGACAGACCGCGGGTCTCCCCTTATCTTGCTCCACGACATGAATGGCGCGGTAGCCAAGTGGTAAGGCGAGGGTCTGCAAAATCCTTATGCATC
>CAZHSS010000260.1:0-2597 GCA_964535205.1 uncultured Verrucomicrobiota bacterium | reverse complement strand
GGTCTCGGGGAAAATCGTCGAGCTGTTCGCGGATTTCAACTCGGCGGTGACGAACGGCCAGGTGCTGGCGAAGCTGGATGCCTCGACGTACGAACGGCAGTTGGAGCAGGCGCAGGCGGAGCTGGAGAGTTCGAGGGCCTCGCTGAAACTGGCGGAGGCGAATTTCCGGCGGGCAAAGGAGCTGCGGGAGCTGGATCTGGTGAGCCAGGCGGACTACGACCAGGCGGAGGCCTCGCTGGCGCAGGCCCGGGCGTCGCTGCGGATGCGGGAGGCCGCCCTGAGCAAGGTGCAGGTGGACCTGGAGAAGACGACGATTTTTTCGCCGATGGACGGAGTGGTGATCTCCCGGGCGGTGGACGTGGGCCAGACGGTGGCGGCCAGCCTGAACGCCCCCACGCTGTTCACGCTGGCGCAGGATCTGCGGCAGATGCGGATCGAGGCGCAGATTTCGGAAGCGGACGTGGGGGGCGTGGCGGAGGGGCAGCGGGTGACGTTTACCGTGGATGCTTATCCGGCGCGGACGTTCACGGGGACGGTCAGCCAGGTGCGGTTCGAGCCGGTGACGGTGCAGAATGTGGTGAATTACATTGCGATCGTGGACGTGGAGAATCCGGATCTGAAGCTGCGGCCGGGTATGACGGCGAATGCGGCGGTGGAGACCGCGCGTCGGGAGAACGTTCTGCGGCTGCCGAACGCGGCGCTGCGGTTCCGGCCGCCGGACGGCGCGGCGGTGGCGGCGGCGGAGGAAACGCCGGAGACGCTGCGGGGGCCGCCGGACATGGCGGACCGCCCGGTGCCGGGCGAAGGCCCGGGGCTGGGGCTCGGGCTGGGCCTGGGGCTGGGGGCGCCGCTGGGCGCTTCCGGCAGGCCATCCGTGCCGCGCGGGGATGCTCTCCGGACGGTGTATGTGCGGGGAGAGGGCGGCCGGCTGGCCGCGCGCGAGGTGGCCACGGGCATTACGGACGGGAGCTGGACGGAGGTGGCCGGGCCGGGGCTTCAGGAGGGCGATCGGATCGTGACGGGCATCCTGAGCGAACCCGAGCGCCGGGCGCCGGCCACGGGCAACAGTTCTCCGTTCATGCCGGGGCCGCCCCGGCGCGGGATGCGCTGAGGGCCGGAGCGTGGCATTGCCGCCGGTCATTCGGTTGGAGGCGCTGGACAAGGTGTACCAGACGGGGGAGGTGGCGGTGCATGCCGTGCGGGGGGTGTCGCTGACGGTGGAGAAAGGGGAATTTGCGGCGGTGATGGGGCCGAGCGGTTCGGGCAAATCCACGCTGATGAATTTGATTGGCTGCCTGGATCGGCCGACGGGCGGGCGCTATTGGCTGGACGGGGAGGAAGTTGGGTCGCTGACGAAAAGCGAACTGTCGCGGGTGCGGAACCAGCGATTGGGCTTTGTGTTTCAGGGTTTCAATCTGCTGTCGCGCACGTCGGCGCTGGAAAACGTGGAGCTGCCACTGCTGTATTCTCCACATGGGCATCGCGCGCGGGAACTGCGCCGGCGGTCCCGCGAGGCCCTGGAGCGGGTGGGGCTGGCGGAACGGGCCGGGCACCAGCCCAGCCAGCTGTCGGGGGGACAGCAGCAGCGGGTGGCGATCGCGCGGGCGCTGGTGAACGAGCCGGCCCTGCTGCTGGCGGACGAGCCGACCGGCAACCTCGACACCCGCACCAGCATCGAGATCATGGCCATTTTCCAGGAGCTGAACCGCAAGGGCATGACGATCCTGATGGTGACGCATGAGCCGGACATCGCCCGCTACTGCCGGCGCGAAATCGTGATGCGCGACGGGCAGATCGTCACGGACCGGCCGGTGGCCGGCCGGCTGGATGCCGCGGACGAGCTGGCGAAGTGGCACGGGACGGCGATGGAGGAGCGGGCATGAAGTTCACCGCGACCTGGACGATTGCCCTGCGGGCGCTGCGGCGCAATCCGCTGCGGACGGGGCTGACGATGCTGGGCATCATCATCGGGGTGGCGGCGGTGATTGCGATGGTGGCAATCGGCACGGGGGCGAAGGCCGAGGTGGCGGCGAGCATCGAGCAGATGGGGCAGAACATGGTGATGGTGATTTCGCGGGCGGCGCGCAGCGGGCGGGTGCATCTGGGGGGGGACAGCGGGGTGGCGCTGACCAAGCAGGACTACGACGCAATCCGCCAGGAGGTGGCGGGGCTGGCGGGGGCCTCGCCGGAGGTGCGCGCGAGCGCCCAGGTGGCGGCGGGCAACCAGAACGTGAACACGACGGTCTATGGGGTGAGCGAGGAATATCCGGCGGTGCGGGCGTGGCGCCTGGCGCTGGGCGGCCATTTCACGGAAGCGGACGTGAAGTCGGCGGCGAAAGTGGCGGTGCTGGGGCAGTCGGTGGCGACCAACCTGTTCGGTGGAGGCGATCCGGTGGGACAAATGATCCGCATTCAGCACGCGCCGTACGAGGTGATCGGGGTGCTGCGGGCGAAAGGGGCGAACATGATGGGGCGGGACCAGGACGACCTGGTGCTGGTGCCGTGGACGAGTGCGATGGTACGGCTGACGGGGGAGAACTCCTTCCGTTCGATTTCGGTGCAGGCGGAGAGCGCGGAGCGGATTCCGGAAGTGGTGG
>CAZHSS010000259.1:0-2627 GCA_964535205.1 uncultured Verrucomicrobiota bacterium | reverse complement strand
TCACGGGCCTACCCTGACAGCCGGCAGAACCCGAGGAGAACGGCCATGAACCTCAAGTTGCGATGGATGCTGCTGGTGCTGGGGGTGGTCCTGGCGGCCGATGCCCGGACCTGGACCAGTGTGTCCGGCAAGCAGATCGAAGCGGAATTCGTCTCCGAGGCCTTTGGGCGGGTCACCCTGAAGACGCCCCAGGGCGAAAATATCGGCATTCCCCTCGCCAAGCTCTGCCCCGAAGACCGCGAATTCATCCAGGCCCGGAAGATTCCGGCCTCGCGGACCCGCAGCACGGCCGCGGCGGTGGAAGAGAGCCGTGCCGCGGCGCTGGCCCCGCGTCACGGCACCCCGGAGGTGGCGGCTAAAATGACCCCCGGCGCCACCTTCGTCCAGACCGCCGCCGGCCCCAACGCCATCACCTACCACGTGCGCGTGCCGCCGGGATACGACCCCGCCCGCCCGACGCCGCTGGTCATCGCCTTCAGTTCCACCGGCAACGGCCATTCCATCCTGCGCTCGATCTCCGCCAGCACCGATAAGGCGGGCTGGATCGCCATCGGCTGCGACAAGCTCCGCAACAACATGGGCGACGACAAGCTGACGGATGCCATGGAGGACGAAGTGCTGGAGGACATCTACCGCAGCATTCCCCACGATCCGCGCCGGGTCTATCTGGCCGGACACTCGGGCGGGGCCATGCGGGCCTACGGCATCACCGCCCGCCGCGAAGATCCCTTTGCCGGCATCCTGGCTTACGGAGGCTGGCTCGGGGGGCCGGAATATCAGAAAAAACGCTACTGCCGGTTCATGGCGGTGGCCATGATCAACGGCGACAAGGACGATGCCGCCAACGGCTGGGCCGTGAGCGACAAGCAGGCCCTGCTGCTTCGCAAGTGCCGCGTCGAGATCTTCACGTTCCCCGGCGGCCATCCCATGCCCAACGACCCCGAAGTCAGCGATCGCGCCATCGCCTGGCTCCGGCAGGAGTGGGAGGCCAAGGCCCGCTAGCCCGCCTTCCGGACTCCCGGACAAAAGCCGACGCCCCTGGACGGACAGCATGAACCATCCGAACAAACCGCCATCCGCATCCGGCCGGTTCCGGGTCATCCGTTTCCACCTGTCGAAAGGCGATATTGCCTTCGAGGAAACCGTGGCCGTTTTCAACACCGAGGCCGAGGCGCAGGCCTGCTGCGATGAAAAAAAACAGGACCCCGCCGCCACCCCCCGCTGGCCCGATTATGACGATTACCAGGTGGTTCCGGTGAATCCATGACCGCCTGCCCCGTCTGCTCCGTCCTGGCCGATCGTGAAGAAGGCCGCCGGAAATTCGGCTGGCCCGAACACGATGTCGACCTGCCGGACGCCGTTCGCTCCCTGGTCGTCGAAAAGGATTTCCGTCCCGGTGACGAACGCCAGCGCAAGCTTCTCCGCTGCCCCCGCTGCGGCACCTTCTATTTGTTCGAAACCGACTATGAATACCTGGCCAACGGCACCGAAGATGAACAGTGCCTCACCCGCCTGACCCCCGCCAGGGCCGCCGGCCTGCTCCGAACCTCTTCCTGACCTCCGGCCTCCCGCCTGCGGCATCGGATTTCCAGCCGGCTGGTTGCGCGCGCCGGAACCGTGGGGTACGTTCCCGCGATGAAACCGGCAATGCCCATCCTGGCCCTGGCGATGCTGGCGGGGAATGCCCGGGCGGCGCCGGTCCGCGATGGCCCGGTGCAGGCCGAACTGATCTCCGAAGTGGCGGCCGTCGCGCCCGGAAAACCGTTCACCGTCGCCTTCCGCATGACCCTGGATGAATCCTGGCATGCCTATTGGACCAACCCCGGCGACTCCGGCCTGGCCCCCTCGCTGGACTGGACCCTCCCCGAAGGCTTTTCCGCCGGCGACCTGCAGCATCCGCCGCCGACCGCCATTCCCACTCCGCCGTTCATGACGTACGGCCATGAAGGCGACATCCTGTTTCTGGTCACCCTGACCCCGCCGGCGGTGTTGGAGGCGGATTCCGTAACTCTCCGGGCGGAAGCGGATTGGCTGGTGTGCCGCGATTTCTGTTTGCCGGGTTCCGCGCGGCTGGACCTGACCCTGCCCGTCGGCCCCGCCCCCGCGCCGCCGCATCCCGTTCACGCTGCCGCCATCCGGCAGGCCCGGGAGAATCTGCCCAGGGCCGCGGCGGACTGGCAAATCCATGCCGAGGCCTCGGCCAACCGCTACCGCCTGCTGGCGCGGCCTCTCGGCAATGCGCCGGAACCCGTCTCCTCCGCCGTCTTTTTTCCCGATTCGCCGGACGTGATTCTCCATGCCGCCCCGCAGGGTTTTCAGTCCGCCGGCAACGGCTTTACGCTGGAGATGGAACCGGCCGGCGGCGACGTTTCGTTTCCGGAACGCCTGTCGGGGGTGCTGGTCCTTCAGGGACCGGCCGGCAGGCAGGCGCTGCGCGTGACGACTCCGATTTCCAAGACCGCCCCTTCCAGAATAACCCACACAGAAAGGAATGCCCCATGAACCCACGCCGTCTCCTCGCCCTCGCCGCCGCCGTCTTCCTGTCGGGAACGGCCGCCGCCTTCGCCGAAGCGCTGCCCGGCTCTCCCGCGCCGGATTTCACCCTCCCCGATACGCATGGCCAGCCC
>CAZHSS010000258.1:0-2630 GCA_964535205.1 uncultured Verrucomicrobiota bacterium | reverse complement strand
AGGACGTCACCGCCAAGTGCTACGGCGGCGACGTCAGCCGCAAGCGCAAGCTGCTGGAGAAGCAGAAGGAAGGCAAGAAGCGCATGAAGCAGTTCGGCAAGGTGGGCATTCCCCAGGAGGCGTTCATCGCCGTCCTGAAGACAAAGCAATAAAACCGAATCAGAACTCATGAACCCATGAAAACAGCCGGGGAATATCAGCAGGAAAACAGGAAAAGCCAGGAAAGCAGGATCGGGATTTCTGGAGGGTCGGGCTCCGTCCCGACCGTTTGAACGACGGGACGCGAGATGAACTTTTTTGAACGGCGGCAGTTGAAGAAGACCGTGCATCTGGCTCGGCACATGGTGCGGCATGCGCTGAACATGCGGGGGGA
This sequence comes from uncultured Verrucomicrobiota bacterium, assembly GCA_964535205.1. Taxonomy (GTDB): domain Bacteria; phylum Verrucomicrobiota; class Kiritimatiellia; order CAIQIC01; family Lenti-01; genus JAAZFE01. The sequence continues at coordinate 2,257 of CAZHSS010000258.1, read as the reverse complement.
CGTGGGGGAGGAGGCCGCGCTGTCCGCGGCCCGCGCGGCGGAGAGGAACCTGCAGGACGCCTGGCGCGCCCGCGACTGGGGCCGGATGGAGGCCGCCTGCGAGCAGGCGGCGGGCGCCGCCGAGCGGCTGATGCCCCCGCGGTCCTTCCCGAAGTGGCGGGAAAACGTGGAGGTGCTGGTGGTGGCCATTTCCCTGGCCATGGCCTGCCGGACCTATTTCATCCAGCCGTTCAAGATTCCGACCGGGTCCATGCAGCCGACGCTCTGCGGCGTGACCGCCCGCCCCCAGGAGGGGAAGCAGTGGTTCGACCGGTTTCCGGTGAATCTGGTGAATCTCGCCCTGTTCGGCGAGCGCTATGTCGAGGTCAGGGCCCGCGACTCGGGCACGCTGGACTACGCGGGCACGGCGGAAGACCAGCATGCGTTCCGGGTGGGAAGTGCCACTCATCTGCTGCACATGACCCAGAAACCGGACAGTTTTCAGTTCGATCCCGAGCAGAGCATGAAGCTGCATGCCCGCATCGGCGAGCGGGTGGAGAAGGGGCAGCTCATCGCCTCCGGCCGGGTTCGCATCGGGGACCATATTTTCGTGAACAAGGTGTTGTATCATTTCACCCGTCCCAAGCGGGGCCAGGTGGTGGTGTTCGACACCAACTACATTCCCGGCAAGGACTACTTCCGGATCCGGCCCGATACCTTCTACATCAAGCGGCTGGTGGGGCTGCCCGGCGAGACGATTTCCATCCGCGACCGGCATCTGGTGGTGGATGGAACGCCGGTGGAGGAGCCGTACGCCTTCAAACGGCAGGTGGAGGATCCGGCCTACCGCGGATACGTGCCGCGTTCCGGGGCGCGCCTGCACAGCGAGGGCGCCGAAATCCGCGTGGGGCCCCGGGAGTTCCTGCCGTTCGGCGACAACACCACCTCCAGCCTTGACGGCCGCTATTTCGGTCCTGTTTCGGAACGGGCGCTGGTCGGTCCGTCGTTTTTCGTGTATTGGCCCCTCAGCCGCCGCTGGGGGCTTTCCCTTTAATTCTTGAATATTGCTTATGTGGGTGACGAACTCGGTCCTTGCGCCCCCCCCACGGCCTTGTGCCGTGGGCTTGCCCGCTGTAGCCTCGGCGAAGGCGGGAGGCTAAGTTGGCTCCCCCGCCACGCAAGGTGGCGGGGCCCGCCGGAACCACAGCCGCAACGCACTGTTGCAAGACCCAATAAGCTGCCATTGACAATTGCCAAATGGCAAAATATATTGGATTACAGGGAATGCAAAAGGATCAACGCGATGCAATTAACGGTAGATAAATTCGGCCGGATTCTGCTGCCCAAATCCTTGCGCGACGATGCGGGCTTGCATCCAGGATCCCTGCTGGAGGCATTCCATCAGAATGGGGCCATCCAGCTCCAGTTGGCGGAGGAAACTCCCCTGGTTGCGAAAGAGGGGATATTGCTGTTTACCGGCGAGTCACAGGGGAATCTGGAGGATGCCGTTCACCGTTCGCGGGAAGAACGGAATTGCCGGGGCGCGGGCTGGAAGGCGTAGCCGGTGACTATTCTGGCCGATACGTCGGTATGGATTGCCGCGCTGGTCCATCCCCATCCACATCATTCCCGGGCATTCCCCTGGCTGACGGCCGCCCGCCGTGGAGAACACCGTTTACTGGTCGCCATGCACTCCCTGGCGGAAATCTATGCGGTGCTGACGACCCTTCCGGTACATCCCCGAATCCGTCCGGACATGGCCAGGCGCCTGATCCGGGAAAGCGTTTTGTCCATCGCCGCTCCCGTGGAACTGGACGCCCAAGACTACCTGGCGACACTTGACGCCTTGGCCGACCAGGGCATTTCGGGCGGGGCCACCTACGACGCCTTGATCGTCCGCGGCGCGATCAAAAGCCGCGCGGACCGGCTGCTCACGTTCAATATCAAAGAGTTCGCGCGGATTTGGCCCGATGGCGTGGATCGTATCATCGCGCCCTGAAACGAAAGAAGGTCCCGATGCTGAATGGAAAGAAAATCGTGGTGGTGATGCCGGCGTACAACGCGGCGAAGACGCTTCGGAAGACCTACGACGAGGTCATGGCGCAGGGCGTGGTGGACCGCGTGATCGTGGTGGACGACGCCAGCCGCGACGAGACGGCGGCGATGGCCCGGGAACTGCCGAACGTCCGGGTGCACGTGCACGAGAAGAATCTCGGCTACGGGGGCAACCAGAAGACCTGCTACCGGCTGGCGCTGGCCGAGGGGGCCGACGTGGTGA
>CAZHSS010000257.1:0-2643 GCA_964535205.1 uncultured Verrucomicrobiota bacterium | reverse complement strand
GGACTGGATCGCGGGGCTGGGGGCGTTTGATTTCCTGGACATCAATGCGGGCTGTCCGATGCCGAAGATCCGCAACCGGGGGGACGGGGCGGGGCTGATGCGCGATCCGGCGAAGATGGCGGAGATTGTGCGGCAGGTGGCGGCGGCGGTGGCGGGGCGGCTGCCGGTGACGCTGAAGACGCGGATCGGCTGGTGCGCGGACACGGTCAATGTGATGGAAACGACGGCCGGCGCGGAGGCGGCGGGGGCGGCGGCGGTTTTCCTGCATGGGCGGGTGGCGAGCGTGCGGCATTCCGGGCCGTCGGACTGGGCGATGATTGCCGAAGTGAAGCGGGTGCGGACCATTCCGGTGATCGGCAACGGGGGGGTGAAGGCGCCGGCGGACGTGTTCCGGATGGCGGCGGAAACGGGCGCGGACGGGGTGATGGTCGGTCGGGCGCCGCTGGGGAATCCGTGGTGGTTTCGCGATGTGCGGGATCTGGCGGCGGGGCGCGAACCGCGGATGCCTACGGTGGACGAAGTGCGCGCGACGATCCGAGAGCATCTGCGGCGGGAGATGGAGTTGATGGCGCGGCGGGGAAAGAAAGAGCTGAAGCTGGGCGCCGATCTGACGGCGTGTCTGGTGATGCGTCCGCATCTGGTGCGGTATCTGCGCGGTTTCCGGGGGTTCGGGGATCTGGCGCGCACGCTGGAGGAGCGGGTGGATGCGGCGACGCTGCTGGAACGGGTGGACCGCGTGCTGGCCTCGGGGCGGAAAAGCGAGGCGGATGGGCGGAACTGATTCACCCACGGCACAAGGCCGTGGGGGTGAAGGCACAGGGCGAGGCGGATGGGCGGAACTGATTCACCCACGGCACAAGGCCGTGGGGGTCTGGGGCCGGGACCGGCGGGGCAAGGCCGTGGGGGTCTGGGGGCGGGACCGGCGGGGCAAGGCCGTGGGGGTCTGAAGAAGGCGGGCGGGGCGGCCGGATCAATAGATGACGAGGGCGGCGGAGAGGAAGGCCGCGTCGTCCACCCGGTCGTCGAGGAGGGTGCGTCCGCCGTCGCGGGCTTCGTAGCGGCGGTCGAATTCGAGGCCGGCGGCGAGGCGCAGCCAGGCGGCTTGCCAGAGTCGGCATTCGGCGCCGAGGCCGGCGCGCCAGGCTTCGATGAGAAATTCCTGTTCGCCGGACTGGTCGTCGTCGACGATCCAGCGGTCGCCGGCGGGCCGGGCGAAGGCGAAGAGGCCCCAGCGGTCGGAGGGCGCCCAATAGACGGAGGGGGACGGCAGCAGCAGGCGGACGGCGAGGGTGTCGGTGGCCTGCCAGACGGCGCCGCCGACCGGATAGACCGCGGGATCGCCGAAGGCGGTGTCGAAGGCGAGGCCGAGTTGCGCGCGCCAGGCGGGGGAGAAAGCGTAGTCGGCCGTGCCGTAGAGAAACAGCTTGCCCTCGCCGGTGCGCCCGGAACGGAAATCGGAATAGAAACCGGGCATGGCGAGGGCGGACCAGCCCCAGCCGGATTCGGCGGGCCGGGCGGCGGCCAGAACAGCGGCGAGGCCGTAGAGGTCTTCGGTGTCGAGGTCCGGATGCCCGCGGAACTCCAGCCGGGTCCAGCCGGCGACGGCGCCGGCGGCGAGGGTGAGTCCTTCGATCTCGGCATGGGCGACGGGGGCGGAGAGGGCGGATTCCTGGAGGGAGACGCGGCCGGAGAGCTCGGGATGGTCCGGGTCGTCGAAGCCGACGCGGCTGGTGGCGGTGAAGGCGAGGGCGGCGGCTTCTTCGCCGGGGGCGCGGACGGGTTCGGACCGGGCGGCGGCGGAAAGAGTCAGGACGACCAGAAGTGTCAGGCGGAACCAGCGGTGGGCAGGGGTCATGCGGGGCCTCCTTAGAGGGTGCCGCTCTGGGCTTGGAGGCGGCGGCGGCGTTCGGCGCGGCCCTTGAAGCGCGGCGGGCGTTTTTTCTGTTCTTCGGGGGAGCGGCCGCGGACATCTTCGCCGCCGACCATGGTCAGATCGACGAAGTGGTCCAGGGTGCCCAGGCCGATGTCGCGGGTGAGCAGGAACCAGAGGGTGGGCATTTTGCGCAGATCGGTGTTGAAGACGACGAGATCGGCCTGTTTGCCGGGTTCGAGGGAGCCGATTTCGTCCTCGAGGAACAGGTTGCGGGCGGAGCCGAGGGTCCAGAGGCGGATGCCTTCTTCGACGGGGACTTTTTCCCTGGGGCCGACGTGGGTGTTGCCGTTGCAGTCCATGCGCAGGGCGGCGATGAGCAGGCCGTAGGCGGGATTGATGGGGCCGGCGGCCCAGTCGGTGCCGAAGGAGACGGGGACGCCGGCATCGAGGAGGGAGCGCCAGGGCATAAGGCGCTGAGAGCGTTCGGGGCCGAGGGCGGGCTGGGCCAGTTCATCGAAGAAGTGCTGGGGCTGCATGGACGCGCAGAGGCCGAGGCGGGCCATGCGGGGCCAGTCCTCGGGGAGGGGCAGTTCGCAATGTTCGACGCTGTGGCGGGCGTCGCGCGGGCCGTTGACGGTCAGGGCGTTTTCGTAGGCGTCGATGACGCGGCGGGCGCCGGCGTCGCCGCAGGAATGGGTGCAGCACTGCAGGCCGAGGCGGTCGGCGAGAGCGATGACGCGGTTGAATTCGTCGGCAGTCCAGTCCGGGCG
>CAZHSS010000256.1:0-2647 GCA_964535205.1 uncultured Verrucomicrobiota bacterium | reverse complement strand
CGCCGGAACGGACACTGCATTCCGCCGGGGCGCGCCCCGGCGGAATGTTTCGCACTCAACGGCAGACGCAGGAGAACCGGGCATGGACAAGAAAACCTTGAAGGATGTGGAATTGGGCGGGAAGCGCGTGGTGATGCGCGTGGATTTCAACGTGCCGATCAAGGGCGGGGTGATCAGCGACGACACGCGGGTGCGGGCCGCGCTGCCGTCGATCCGCTATATCCTTGAACAGGGGGCGAGCCTGGTGCTGATGAGCCATCTGGGCCGGCCGAAGGGCAAGGGCTACGAGGCGGACTTCAGCCTGAAGCCGGTGGCGGAGCATCTGGCGAAGGTGCTGGAGAAGCCGGTGGCGTTTGCGGCGAACTGCCTGGCGGCGGACGCCGAAGCGGCGGCGCTGAAGCCGGGCGAAGTCCTGGTGCTGGAAAACACGCGCTTCTACAAGGAAGAGGAAGCAAAGGTCAAGAAGACCGACGACATGACCGACGAGGAGCTCAAGGCGAAGAAGTCCGAGCTGAAGGACAAGCAGAAGGCGATGGCGCAGAAGCTGGCTTCGTACGGGGAGATTTTCGTGAACGACGCGTTCGGGACGGCGCACCGGGCGCATGCCTCGACGGCGGTGATCTGCCGGTACATCGGCACAAGCGTGGCGGGGTTCCTGATGGAGAAGGAAATCCAGTACCTCGGCAACGCGGTGAACAATCCCGAACGGCCGTTCGTGGCGATCCTGGGCGGGGCGAAGGTCAGCGATAAGCTGGCGGTGGTGAGGAACCTGCTGGACAAGGTGGATACGCTGATCATCGGCGGCGGGATGGCCTATACGTTTTTGAAGGCGCAGGGGCACGATGTCGGCAAGAGCCTGTGCGAGGAAGACCAGCTGGAGTATGCGCGAGAGATGATCGCCAAAGCCCAGGCGAGCGGGAAGCAGTTCCTGCTGCCGGTGGACAACGTGGCGGCGGATAAGTTCGACGCGGCGGCCGCGACGCAGACGGTGGGCAACGACATTCCCGCGGACTGGATGGCGCTGGACATCGGGCCGAAGACGACGGAGCTGTACGCAGGGGCGATCCGCGGCGCGCGGACGGTGGTCTGGAACGGACCGATGGGCTGCTTCGAGATGGCGCCGTTTGCGGCGGGCACGCTGGGCGTGTGCCGGGCGGTGGCCGACAGCGGCGCGACGAGCATCATCGGCGGCGGCGACAGCGTGGCGGCGGTGAATCAGAGCGGGCTGGCGGAGAAAATGACGCACATCAGCACCGGCGGCGGCGCGAGCCTCGAATTTCTCGAGGGCAAGGAGCTGCCCGGGGTGGCCGCGCTGAACGACAAATGATGGAACGAACCGAATGAGAACCTGCGGAACACCAAAGAGGGATTGAACATGCGCAAGAAAATCTTAGCCGGCAACTGGAAGATGAACATGACGACCGCCGAGGCGGCCAGTCTGGTGACCGCGCTGAAGGCGGACCTGGCGAATTTCCGCGAGGCGGAAGTGGTGGTGTGTCCGCCGTTCACGGCGCTGGCGACGGTGAGCGAACTGGTGCAGGGCACGCACATTGATCTGGGCGCGCAGAACATGCACTGGGAAAAGGGAGGGGCCTTCACGGGCGAAATCTGCGCGGGCATGCTGCGGGAGCTGTACTGCCACTACGTGATTCTGGGGCACAGCGAGCGGCGGCAGTACTTCGGCGAGACGGACGAGATTGTCAACCGCAAGGCGAAGGCGGCGCTGGCGTCGAGCCTGCACCCGATCGTGTGCGTGGGCGAAACACTGCAGGAACGCGAGGCGGGCCAGGTCGAGAGCGTCATCACGCGGCAGGTCAAGGGCAGTCTGGCCGGGCTGTCGGCCAAGGAGCTGCTGGACTCCGTGATCGCCTACGAGCCGGTCTGGGCCATCGGCACGGGCAAGACGGCGACGAGCGAACAGGCGCAGGAAGTGCATGCGCTGATCCGCAAGGTGCTGGCGGAGATGCACGACGAGACGGTGGCGCAGAGCGTGCGCATCCAGTACGGCGGCAGCGTGAAGCCCGGCAACGCCAAGGAGCTGTTCGGCATGCCGGACATCGACGGCGGGCTGATCGGCGGGGCGGCGCTGGATGCCAAGTCGTTCATTGACATTGTGCGCGCCGCAGTCTAGAAGGTAGAGCTTTTCGAGCCCGAATCAGGAGCCAACCGCCATGTCCATATTGATCAGTATCTTATTGATTGTCGAAGTCCTCGCCGCGTTTCTGCTGATCGTGGTGATTCTGGCCCAGAAGTCGAAAGACCAGGGGCTGGGGATGGCGTTCGGCGGCGGCATGGGCGAGAGCCTGTTCGGCAGCAGGGCCGGCAACGTCCTGACGCGCATGACCATTACGCTGGCGGTGGTGTTCATGGTGACGACCATTTTGCTGGGCATCCTGTTCGCGCGCGGTTCGACCGGCGGAGGCTCTGTCATGGATCGCGCGGACCGTCAGGTGCCGCTGGTGCCGGCGCTGCCGCCGCAGGCGGCCCCGCAGATGCCGGCGGCCCTTCCCGAGGCGGGGGAGCTGCCGATAGCCGTTCCGGCGGAAGCGCCGAGCGCGCCGGTAGTCATGCAGATGGGCGAAGGCGGCGAGCTGGAGCCGGTGGCGACGGAAGCCGCCCCCGCGCCGGCGGTTGAGGAAACGGCGCC
>CAZHSS010000255.1:0-2657 GCA_964535205.1 uncultured Verrucomicrobiota bacterium | reverse complement strand
TGTCAACAAGAAAACCGCCATGCGCATGGCGTTTCATTCCTCGGGGCTGCGCCTGACCCGTCAGCGGCTGGCGATTTACCGGGAATTGACCGGGCGCTACGACCACCCGGACGTGGACATGCTGTATCAGGCGGTGCGCAAGCGCGTGCCAAGGATTTCGCTGTTCACGGTGTACCGGACGGTGAATGCGATGGAAACCGCGGGGCTGATCCGGCGGGTGGCGACCTGGAAGGGGCACACGCGCTACGACGGAAACATCCGGACCCACGCGCATTTTCTGTGCGAGACCTGCGGCAAGATCGAGGACATGGACATCGGCGATGTGAGCGACCTGTGCCGGCGCGTGGAGGCGGAGACGGGCCTGACGGTCCGGCGGGTGGACCTGATCTTCCACGGCGAAGAAACCGAGTGCGCCGCGAAAGAGATTTCCTGACGCGGAGGGAACGGGGGGAGAGGCGGGGGGGTCAGATCCAGCCGCGGAAGCGGTAATACGCCAGCGCGGTCCATTCGCGCAGGACATCCAGCGAATAGTGCAGGTGGTTCCAGAACTGGTAGCGCAGCACCGGTGACGAACCGGCACCGGACCGGGAGTGGTCCGGGGGCGTCCCGGGGGGGGCCGGGGCCGGGGGCGGGACGGGGGGCGGCGGCGCGGGGGGGCGCCCGGGCAGGGGATCATCAATGGACAGCGAATGCGCGGGAAGGGCGGCGACTTGGGAAATGCCGGTCTTGCGCAGGGCGGCGGCGCAGCGGCGGATGTGTTCCGGATCGCTGACGATCAGCACCGACGACTCCGCGGCGCCGGCGCCCAGATGTTCCGCCAGCCGCATCGCCTGTTCGCGGGTGTTGGAGCCGTCGGGCAGAATGCGCATCCGTTCGGGCGGCACGCCGCGTTGCTCCATTTCCTCCAGATAGGCTTGCGAGGCATCCGATTCGCCGGCCGTCAGCGGCATCGCCACCAGCACCTCGGCCCGGGGATGCCGGCGGGCGGCCTCCGCGCCGTAGAAGGTGCGCATCAGGCCGGATTTGCCCGGAATGCCGCTGCCGCCCATCACCAGGATGTGCGTGGGCGGACCGGCGGAAGGATTCGGGCATTCGCCCAGCCAGCGGTAGGCCCGCCAGGGCAGGGGGGTGAATTGAACCGCCGCGCCGGCCAGCGCCAGTCCGCCAGCCGCCAGAACGCCGTTGCGAACAATTCGACCGAGAAAACGAAGCCCGCCTTTCATGGTCCCGACGATAGCGCAGGGCATGGAACGGGGAAAGCCAATCTTTGGCGCCGCAGGACGCGGAATCCATGGGGCCCCGGTTCCGCCGGGGATGAATCAGCGGATCTGGAAGCCGGTCAGGCCTTCGGCGGGGCCCCATTCGACCTGCTCGCGCTCGATGCCGCCGCCGAGCCGCGAAATGCGGATCCGCAGCAGGAGCTGCTGCAGGACATCTTCGGGGCCTTCCGCCAGGAGGCGGACGGAACCATCCGGCCGATTTTCGGCGCGGCCGGCCGCGCCGAGATCCCCGGCGAGTCGCTGAACAGTGTAGCGAAATCCCACGCCCTGCACGGTGCCTTCGTAGGTGACGCGGACCTGGCGGACCGCCGCGCTCATGGAGAGGCCACCCGGGCCATGCGGACGCCGTGATGATCCTCCATCACGATTTTTCCCGCGGCGGTCAGCGGCGCCAGCCGGCGTTCGATGGCGGCCACCTCCACGCCGGCCGAGGCCGCCAGGGCATCCAGCGCGAGGGGATGCCGCGCCAGCAGTTCGATCCAGGCGCGGTCCGTCAGGCTTTCCGGCGCGGGGGTGCGGCCGGCGAACACGGGAATATCCGCCGCGGGGGAGAACCACGGAGCCACGGTTCGCAGCCAGGCTTCCGGCACGCGGGGCACCTCCACGCCGGCCAGGGCCGGCCGCGTCACGGTGTTCAGGTGCACGGCGTCCGGACGCACCCGCGCCACCTGTTCCGCGATCGCCCGCACCTGGTCCGGCGAATCGTTGTAGCCCGGCAGCAGCATCACTTCGACCCAGAGCAGCCCGCGGAATTCCTCCCGGAGGGCACACTCGCCTGCCAGGAGGCCGTCGAAGGTCAGGCCTTCCGCGGGGCGGTGAATGCGGCGGAACGAGTCTTCGTCCCAGGCGCTGAGCGTGACCTTGACGACATCGGCGAGGGCGGCGTCGCGGCGCACCTCGGGCAGCGCCATCAGCGATCCGTTGCTCAGCAGGGCGGTGCGGAAGCCGCCGGCGGCCCGGACGTGCCGCAGAATGTCGCCGAAGCCCGAATGCATCGTGGGTTCGCCCGAACCCGACAGCGTGACGAAATCGGCGCGTCCGTCCGCCCCAACCCATCGGTCGAACTCCGCCAGCACGTCGGCCGTCGGCACCCACTCCCGGCGTTCGGTGGTCAGTTCCGTGGTTCGTCCGATCTGGCAGAAGACGCAGTTTTCCGTGCAGACCTTGAGGGGATTGAGGTCCAGGCCCAGGGAGAGCCCGAGGCGCCGCGAGGGCACCGGGCCGAACAGATAGCGATAGGCGGCTGACGGGCTCATGCGCTTACTTTCCCCCGGTCCGTCCCCGGTGTCAAACTCCGCCCGGATGTTGGAACGCAAAAGGGCGTATCTGCGATTCGGTGCATCCAACTTGAGAATTAGGCTGAGTGACTGTCATCCC
>CAZHSS010000254.1:0-2672 GCA_964535205.1 uncultured Verrucomicrobiota bacterium | reverse complement strand
TCCATGGACATGACCACTTCTTCCAGGGCCGCGGCTCCCGCTACCGCATCGAGCCCGTCCGCGCCGCCCGCCTCCTCGGCCTCGCGTCCGGCCCGGCAACCGCCTAAACGCGCCCCGCCTTCCCCAGACTCCCCCGGATGAAATCCCCGGTCCGCCTTCCTGCGCGCCACCCCCTGCATCGGGACAGCCAAACGCTGCTCGATCTCGAATCCCGTTGCTACCGCCATCCCGGCGAACGCTTCAACCGCCGCCAGATCTGCGCCCTGCTCGCCAACCCCAACGCCTGCGTAGCGTATTCCCGCATCGATGGAACCATTGCCGGCTGGGCCGTCGGACTGCTCCACCGCCACGGACCCCGCACCTGCTCCGGCCGCCTCTACGCCCTCACCGTCCACCCCGATTTCCGCGGACGCCATCTTGGCACCCGCCTAGCCAACCGCGTCCTCCGGCAACTGGTCCTCCAAGGCGCCCGCTCCCTCAGCCTCGAAGTCCGCGCCACCAACCTCCCCGCCCGCCATCTCTACACCCGGCTTGGATTCTCTCCCGCCGAACCCCTGCCCGACTACTACGGCCCCGGCATCCACGGCCTGCGCATGCGCAAGCTCCCCGCCCGCCGAAATCAACCTGTATAGTTATTGCAATATGTATACATATTGCAATAACTATACATCCTGATTCCACCCCATTCGACACGCCATCTCGGAATCAGGCAAGTCGCCCTGCCCAGGTTTCCAGTTTCAAGTATCCTACTTCCCTCCCCTCTCCCTGCTCCCCCTCTTATTCCTGCCCTATGACCTCTGTTCTCTGCCCTCCGACCTCTATCTCCCTTCCCCCGCTCCCTGCTCCATCGCCAGATACTGGTACAGCCGCCGGTAATACCCATCCCGGCGAAGCAGGTCCTCGTGCCGGCCCTGGGCCACCAACCGCCCCTGGTGCATCACCAGGATCCGGTCGGCATGGCGGATGGTGGACAGCCGGTGGGCAATCACGATTCCGGTCCGGTCCGCCATGACCCGGCCCAGCGCCTCCTGGATCAGCGCCTCCGTCTCGCTGTCCACGTTGGCCGTCGCCTCGTCCAGAATCAGCAACCCGGCCTGGTCCTGCGCCAGGATCCGCGCCAGCGCCAGCAGCTGCTTCTGCCCCGCCGACAGCCCCGCCCCGCGCTCGTTCAGCCGCGTGTCGTACCCGTGGGGCAGCTTCCGGATGAACCCGTCCGCGTTCACGTGCCGCGCCGCCGCTTCGATCGCCTCGCGCGGCAAATCCGGATCCATCAGGCGGATGTTCTGCGCCACCGTGGCGGAAAAAATGAACGGCTCCTGTCGGACAGCCCCCACCCGCCGGCGCAGCTCCTGCTGGCGCACCGCCCGGACATCCACCCCGCCGATGGCAATCCGCCCCTGCTGCACGTCGTAGAACCGCATCAGCAAATTCACCAGCGTGGTTTTCCCCGAACCCGTGGCCCCGACCACCGCCACGGTTTCTCCGGGTTCCACCCGGAAGGACACATCGCGCAGCACGGGGGTTCCCTCCACATAGGCGAAGTGCACCCCGTCAAATTCAATGGGACCCGTTGCCGCCGGCAGCGGCGCCGGCGCCTCCGGATCGGGCACCTCCTGCCGCTCCTCCAGCAGCGTGAAGATCCGTTCACACGCCGCCAGCGCCTGCTGCATCATCCCCGCCCGGTTCGACAGTCCGTCCAGCGGACGGAAGAAATCCCGCACGTAGGTCAGAAACGCAATCAACACCCCCAGTGTTACCCCTCCGCGCCCCGTCAGAAGACAGGCGCCGCCCACCCCCAGCACCAGGATCGTCGAAACCGCCTGCGCCAGCTCCAGCACCGGGAAGTAGAAACTGAACCAGCGCACTTCTAGAAAACACGCGTCGCGCATCAGCCGGTTCAGACGGGCGAACCGCTCGCGGATCGTCCCCTCCCGCCCGAAGAGCTGAATCGTCGTCATGCCCGCCAGCGCCTCCTGCGCCTGCGTGTTCAACGCCGACTGCGCCCGCCGGATCTCCCGGTTGGCCGCCCGCACCCGCTTGTTCGAGAACACGAATGCCCCCGCCAGGAACGGGAGAATGCCGAACAGCACCAGCGACAGCACCGGGCTGATGTACAGCATGAACAGAAACACCCCGATGATCTGGAACACATCCGCCACCGCCCCCACCACCCCGTCGGTCACGAAGCTCTGCACGCTGTCCACGTCCGTCGTCACCCGCGTCATCAGACGCCCCACCGGCGTCGTGTCGAAATAGCGCAGGTGCAGTCCCAACGCCTTGCTGAACACGTCGCGCCGGATGTCCCGTACGATCCGCTGCCCCATCCGGGCCGTGATCACCGTCTGCACGTACCGCAGCAGCAGGCTGCCCGCGCTTACCGCAAAGAACAGCCCCGCCGTGCGCATCAGCCCGGTCATGCGCGCATCCATCGGCAGCCCCGTCGCCCCGATCCACCGGTCCACCGCGTTGCGGATCAGCACCGGCGGATAGTTCATTCCCAGGCCCGCCGCCAGCGTCAGGACGAAAATCCCCGCCATCGCCCACCGGTACGGCCGCGTATACCCCAGCAGCCGCTTCATCAATCGAAGCGTCTCGCCCTTCCCCGGCCGCGATTCTGTACGATCCGGATTCATCGCCTAGTGCATCTCCAAAGAACCGGCGGCTGCATGCAC
>CAZHSS010000253.1:0-2678 GCA_964535205.1 uncultured Verrucomicrobiota bacterium | reverse complement strand
CTCTACGACTGCCGAAACGTGCCGCCCGGCCGCCCGCGCGATCCCCTGTTTGCCGAGGCAGCCGGCCAGCTCGCCGCCCGGATTCAGTCCGCCGGCGACGCGGCCCGCCGCCTGGGTCTCGTCGAGGAGGACACCCTGGCGCTGCTGCAGGCCGGCCTGCCGCGCGAACAGGTCTTTCCCCGGCCCGATCCCGCCGCGCCCCGCGAAACCATCGGCTGGCTCGAAGTCCAGTGGGACGACTCGCCGGCCGTGCTGCTGTCCGGCATGCGCGAAGGCATCGTACCGGAAACGCGCCTCGGCGACGCCTTCCTCCCTGACTCGCTGCGCGTCCGCGCCGGCCTGCCCGGCAACCGCGACGCGCTGGCCCGCGACCTGTTCCTGGCGCGCGCCCTGATCGCCTCCCGCCCGCCCGGCGGCGTGCGCTTCCTCTACAGCCGCCGCGCCGCCAACCAGGACCCGCAGCTGCCTTCGCGCCTGCTGATGGCCTGCCCGGACGCCGACCTGCCGGGGCGCGTGATGCGCCTGTTCGACGGTCCCGCGCTGCGCGCCGCGCCGCCCGGCGCCCCCGCCCGCCCCGCCCTCCGGATCGCCCCGCCCGCCTGCACCCCGGAGCAGATCCCCGACACCCTGCATGTTACCGATTTCAGCGCCTACCTCGCCTGCCCCTTCCGCTTCTATCTCGCACGCATCCTGCGCATGCAGCCGGAAGCCGACGACGCGCGAGAGATGGACCCCATGGGCTTCGGCACCCTCGCCCACGCCGCGTTGAGCCTCCTGCCTTCGCTGGCCGCTTGCGACGACGAAGAGAAAATCCAGGCCCGCCTGCTGGCCGATCTCGATCAGCGGGCCCGCCGCCAGTTCGGCGCGAACCCGCCCCTGGCCGTCGCCGTGCAGCTCGATTCCCTGCGCCAGCGCCTGCGCGCCGCGGCGGCCGTCCATGCCGGCTCGGTCCGCAACGGCTGGCGCATCCAGGCCGCCGAACAGGCCTTCGAAGGCGAACTCGACGGCATGCGCCTGCGCGCCCGCCTCGACCGCATCGAACGCCATGCGGACGACGGCCGCATCCGCATCCTGGATTACAAAACCACCGACGCCGGAAAGACCCCCGCCGAGACCCATTACCAGCCGCGCAACCAGGCCTGGACGGATCTGCAGCTCCCGCTCTACCGCTGGCTCTACGAACAGGCCCATCCCGGCGCCCGCGTCGCCACCGGCTATTTCACCCTGCCCAAGGCCGCCCGCGACAGCCGGATCATCGAGTGGAATATCGAAACGTCCGGCGGCGAGAGCCTCTATCCCGCCGCCCTCGACGCCGCCCGCGAGGTCGTTGCCGGCATCCGCGCCGGCCGCTTCTGGCCGCCCGCAAACGTCCGCCCGGACTACGACAACTACGCGCTGCTGTTCGCGGGCGATCCCCCGCTGATCGAGGAGCCGGCGCCATGACCGCGCCGCGCCCCGTCCGCAACGCCGCGCTGGCCGCTTCCGCCGGCACCGGCAAGACGTTCGCCCTCTCCAGCCGCTATCTCGCCCTGCTCGCCGCCGGCGCCGAACCGGATGCCATCGTCGCCCTGACCTTCACCCGCAAGGCCGCCGGCGAAATCCTCTCGCGCATCCTCACCCGCCTGGCCGCCGCCGCCGCCTCGCCCCGCGGCTTTGACGAGCTGGCCCGGCACCTCGACGAAGCCGGCCTGCCCGACTTCGCCGACCGCCCCGCCGCGCAGCACGCCCTCCGCGGCCTCGTCCGCGCCCTGCCCTGTCTCCGCATCGGCACCCTGGATTCCTTCTTCCTCCAGATTCTGCGCCCGTTCCGCTTCGAGGCCGGCATCGCCGCCGAACTGTCCATCTCCCCCCCGCTGGACAGCCCCGAAGACAATCTCGTCCTCCAGCACCTCCTCGACCGCGCCGCGCTCGACGACGACGAACGGCGCGAGCTGATGGAAATCTTCAAGCAGGCCACGTTCGGCGAGGAGAAAAAAAGCGTCTATGGCTCCATTGCCCGGCTGGTGGAAAACCAGAGCGAGCTGGCCCGGCGCGCGCCCGGCGCCGACGCCTGGGGCAATCCCGCGCGCATCTGGAAGGATGGTGAGGCGCGCCTTGACATTCCCGCGCCGCCGGACTGGCCCGCCGTCCGGGCGGCGCTCGACGCCCAGGCCGGCTCCCTGGCGAAGAAAGCCGACCTCAAGGCGTGGGACACCTTCACCGCCACGCTCCGCGCCGTGGAGCTCGACGGCGACTACGACTTCGGCCCCGCCCTGAACCAGCGGCTCTATGCGGCATTCGCCGACCCCGACGGCAACCGCGACGCCATCCCCTTCGGACGCGGCGCGATCACCCTCCTGCCCGAAACCCGCGACGCCTTGGCCGCCGTCTTCGCCTATCTGCGCTTCCTCCTGCTGAACCGCCAGATCATCCGCACCCGCGGGCTCTATCGCCTGCTCGCCGCCTATGCCCGCGAACACCGCCGCCATATCGCCCGCACCGGTCAGCTCGCCTTCAACGATGTCGCCGAACTCCTCGCCCCCGGCGACGGCCCCATCGCCCCCGCCCGCCGCGCGGGCATGGAAGCCCGCCTCGATGCGCGCTTCCGACACTGGCTGCTCGACGAATTCCAGGACACCTCCCACGTCCAGTGGGCCGTCATCGAAAACCTGATGGACGAAGTCCTCCAGAATCCAGAC
>CAZHSS010000252.1:0-2683 GCA_964535205.1 uncultured Verrucomicrobiota bacterium | reverse complement strand
ACTGATCCGGGTGCCGGCGAACGCGGAGGAAGCGGTCAAACTGGATGCGCGGGCCAAGGCGGAAGGCGTGCGCAAGGCTCTGCTGGAAGGGGCGGAATTCGAAGCGCTGGCGCGCGAGGTGTCGCAGTGCGCCAGCCGCAGCCGCGGCGGCGCGCTGGGCGTGGTGCCGCGCGGCCGCGAGGCGCCGGCTTTCGAAGAAGCGGTGTTCTCGCAGGAGTTCGGGGAAATCGGC
The DNA here is from genome assembly GCA_964535205.1 of uncultured Verrucomicrobiota bacterium. Classification (GTDB taxonomy): domain Bacteria; phylum Verrucomicrobiota; class Kiritimatiellia; order CAIQIC01; family Lenti-01; genus JAAZFE01. The sequence continues at coordinate 2,451 of CAZHSS010000252.1, read as the reverse complement.
GAAGTGGTGGAATCGCCGGTCGGCTTCCACGTCATCCGGGTGGATGGCGAGCAGGAAGAAACGGTGGTGCCGTTTGAGGAGATTCAGAACCGCCTGCGCGCGCAGCTGCGGGCCCGGGCCCAGCAGCGGATCAATGCCGAGTACATCCGCGAGCTGCGCGAAAAGGCGATGATCAAGCTGGAAGGGGAGCTGGCGAAGATGGCGGAAGCCGCCGAGGCGGCGAAAGAAGAGGCGGAAGAAGCCGAAGAGCCGATCGTGGCGCTTCCGGAAGCGGCCGCCGACGAGCCTGCCGTCACTGCTCCGTAACGGGCGGGCCGTGCCGCCCGGACCATTCGGGCGGCCCCGTTGGCGGGAGTACAGGGCATGATTGCGCCGATGCCGGAGGGGTCTGCCGCCGCCGGGCAGCCGTTGCGCGATCTGGCGTCGGGATTTTTCCGCGCGGACGGCGCGCTGGGGGAGTTGTCCGGAGCGGATTTCGCGTACGAGACGAGACCCCAGCAGATCGAGATGGCCTGCGCCGTGGCGGATGCGCTGGAGACCGAAAGCCATCTGATGGTCGAAGCGGGCACAGGCGTGGGGAAGAGCCTGGCCTATCTGGCGCCGCTGATTCTGCATGCCAGGCGCACGGCGAAGCGCGTGATGGTGTCCACCCACACTATTTCGCTTCAGGAACAGCTGGTGGGCAAGGATCTGCCGCTGCTGCAGGCGCGGCTGGGCGTGGCGTTCCGGGCGGTGCTGGTCAAGGGGCGCGCGAACTATCTGTGCCGGCGCCGGCTGGCGCGGGCCCACCGCCATCAGGGGGAATTGTTTCCCGATGCCGTGGCGCGGGACCTGGAGCGCATCCGGGCCTGGGCGGATGCCAGCGAAGACGGCAGCCTCCAGGAGATGAGCCGTCCGCCCCTGCCGGAGGCGTGGTCTGCGGTCTGCGCGGAGCATGGCAATTGCCTGGGCGGAAAATGCCCGGAGCGGGCGCGGTGTTTTCTGCAACGGGCGCGCGCCCGGATGCAGGATGCCGATGTACTGGTGGCAAACCACCACCTGCTGTTTTCCGATCTGGCGTTGCGTATCCAGGGGGCCAATTTCCTGCCCGACGTGACCGCGGTGGTGATGGACGAGGCGCATACCGTCGAGGATACCGCCAGCGATCACCTGGGCATCCGCCTGTCACCGTATGCGTTCGAACACTTTCTGCGCCGGCTGTACATTCCGGAAACCGGCAAGGGGCTGCTGGGCTATCTGCGGGCGGGCCCGGCGGCCCAGACGGCCGGCCGGCTCTGGGAGGCGGTGGCGGACCTGTTCCATGCGGTGCCGAAGGCGGCGGGGCTGTCCGCGCACGAGGGGACCCGAACGGTTCCGCACCCGCTGGAGGTGGATACCGAGGTGCCCGAACTACTGCGGGAGCTGTCGAGCCGGCTGGGCACCCTGATCGAGGAACTGGAGGGGCGCGACGAGGATACGCGCTCGGAACTCAAGGGGCTGCGGGGACAGGCGGCGGCGCTGCGCGGCATGCTGGAGGCTTATCTGGGGCAGTTGGAGCCGGATCACGTGTACTGGATTTCGCGCGAAGGCCGCCGCCGCCAGCCGGTTCTGCATTCCGCCCCGATCGAGGTGGCGCCCATTTTGGCCAACAGCCTGTTCGGGGCGCTGCGCAGCGTGATCCTGACCAGCGCGACGCTGGCGGTGGGCGGCCGGCTGGACTACTGCCGTGACAGGCTGGGGGCCGGAGCGGACTGCGCCCTGCGCTGCCTGGGCTCGCCGTTCGACCATGCCCGGCAGATGCGGCTGCACGTGGCGACGAACGCCCCCGACCCGAAAGACAAGGAAGCCTTCGCCGATGCCGTGGCGCGGGGGGTGCTGCGCTGGAGCTTGAAAACGAAGGGACGGGCATTTGCTCTGTTCACCAGCGAAGAGCTTCTCCGCCGCACGGCCGAGAGGCTTCGCGCTCCGCTGGAAGCCGCCGGTCTGACCCTGCTGGCGCAGGGGCAGGGCATGGCCCGCCGGGCCATGCTGGAGACTTTTCGCACGAACGAAGGTTATGTCCTGTTCGGGCTGGATAGCTTCTGGATGGGCGTGGACGTGCGCGGCGAGGCCTTGAGCAATGTCATCCTGACGCGTCTGCCGTTTGCGGTGCCGGATCATCCGGTGGTGGCCGCGCGTCTGCGGCGCATCAAGGAGCGGGGCGGCGACCCGTTCCGGGAATATTCCCTGCCCGAGGCGGTGTTGAAATTCCGCCAGGGGTTCGGACGGCTGATCCGCTCGCAGACCGACGAAGGCATCGTCGTGGTGCTGGATTCGCGCCTGCTGACCAAATGGTACGGGCGGGTCTTTTTCCAGTCGCTGCCCGAATGCCCCGTGGACACGTTTGAGCTGTAGCGCCCGGGCAGGGCTGCGTCAAGAAAGCGGCTCATCGGGGACGATTCGCCCCCACCCGCCCTTTCTCGGAAATGGTAG
>CAZHSS010000251.1:0-2717 GCA_964535205.1 uncultured Verrucomicrobiota bacterium | reverse complement strand
GGGCCGCGCTCGGCCGCGAGGACGAAGCGATCGCCGCCTACGAAAAAGCCGTGGCCGAGGAGGCCCGGACCCGCGAAGGCGCCGAAGCCCAGCTGCTGCTGGCGGGACTGGAACTGAAGGCCGGGCGGCCCGCGCGCGCCGCCGAACGGTTCGCCGCCGCCGCCGAGGCCGCCGACGGCGAGGACTCGATGGATCTGCGCGTGCGCGCGTATTTCGGGCTGGGCGAGGCCGCCGAAGCCGGGGGAGACGCCGCCAAGGCCGCGCGTCACTTCATGAGCGTGGCGGTGCTGTTCGACGATCCGGAATGGACGCCCCACGCGCTGTTCCGCGCGGGCGGGCTGTTCGGGAAAGCGGGGCAGGCGGCCGAACGGGACGCCGCCTGGCGCGAGCTGCGCGAACGCTATCCCGCGTCCGGCTTCGCCCGGCAGCTGGAGGCCGCTGCGCCGTGAATGCCGAATGGAACATCCGGGCCTGCGCCGACCAGTGCGCCGCCTGCCGGAAAAAATTCGCCGACCGCGAAACGCTGATGTCGCGTGTGCGGTTCACGGCGGACGGCTATGTGCGCGACGACTACTGCGCGGGCTGCTGGCCCGGCCGCGACCCGGGCGCCGACGCCGAAACCAGCGCGTGGTCCGCCGTCTGGCACGCGCCCGCGCCCAAGGCGCCCGAAGCCCTCAGGAAGGAAACCGCCGAGTCGCTGCTGCGCGAGCTGATGGAGACGGAGGATCCGTCCAGGCGCAACGTCATTTTCATCCTGGCGGTCATGCTGGAACGCCGGCGCCTGCTGGTCGAAAAAGAAGTGCAGATCCAGCCCGACGGCGTCAAAATCCGCGTGTACGAGCACAAGCAGACCGGAGAGAGCTTTGTGGTGCCGGACCCGCAGCTCAAGCTGGCCGAAATCGAAAGCGTTCAGCGCGAGGTCATGGACCTGCTCGGGATTCCGCCCCCCGGCGCTAAAGCAACTCCGCCGGATGCCCAGGCGGCCGAAAAGGAAAAATTCCAGGGGAAAACGGCTGAAAATCCGGGAAAAACGGCCCCAGACGGCAAAAAAACGCAAAAATCGGCCAAAAACGCTGAAAATCCGGAGAAAACGACCGAAAATTCACAAAATCCGTTCCCACCGGCCGAAAAAAGTGAAAATCCGGATCAACATGAGCCCGGGGCGGACGCATGAAAAACAGGCCAAAAATTCGAAAAATAAGCCGTTTTTGGGTCAAAACCGGACTTTTTTTCTTGATTTTGGCCATTTTTGGTCATTTTTCGGCCGTTTTTGGCGAAAAAGCGTTGCCGGGGGTTCCGTGGGACGACCCGCCGCCGGCGTTGTGGTTTCCGGTGGGCGAGCGAATTGACTACGACATTCTGTGGGGGGTGTTCACGGTGGGCGAAGCCACGGCGACGGCGGCCTGGACCAACCGGGACGGCCGGCGCCTGCTGACGCTGACGGTGGAGGCGGAGTCCAACGGCATCGTGGAGAAGCTGTATCCGGTGAAGGAATTTCTGCAGACCGTGCTGGACCCGGTGACGTTTCTGCCGCTGAGCTTCGAAAAGCGCAGCCGCGAGGGCAAGCGGCACTACGACGAGATCACCACCTTCGACCACGAGCGTCTCGAAGGACACTGGCGGTCGCTGACCAAACACAAGGAAGAGCGGTTTGCGATCAAGCCCGACACGCGCGACCTGATGGGGCTGATGTACTGGATCCGCAAGGAACCGATCCGGCCCGGCGAAACCCGGCAGTACGAAGTCATGACCGACGAAAAGCTCTACGAGCTGATCGTCGAGGCCGACAAGATCGAAAAGGTCGCGCTGGACCGCTACGGCAAGGTGGAATGCATCAAGATGGAACCCAAGGGCAAGTTCGACGGCATGTTCGTGCGCAAGGGGCGCATGTGGCTGTGGCTGTCGAACGACGAGCGCTACACCATCTGCCGCGCGGCGGCCAGCGTGCCCGTCGCCAGCATCAAGATCATGCTGAAGCGGGTGCGGGGCCCCGGCGGCGACTTCTGGGTGGTGCCGCGCAACCAACGCTGAAGGAGAACAACATGGGCATTACCCAAAAACGGGCGACGGCGCTGCTGCGGAAATTTCCGCGCCGGCGCATCCTGGTGGTCGGCGACCTGATGCTCGACCGCTTTGTGTACGGCACGGTCGAGCGCATTTCGCCGGAGGCGCCGGTCCCGGTGGTCCGGGTCGAGCAGGAGACCGCCATGCCCGGCGGCGCCAGCAACGTGGCGTGCAACATCCGCGCGCTCGGGGGGCGGGCGGCGGTGGCCGGGATGATCGGCAAGGACGCGGCGGGCATCGAGCTGCGCTGGCTGCTGACGCATACCGACGTGGACGTGGAGTGCGCCATGATGTTCGCCGGGGCCAATACGACGGTCAAGGAGCGCATCATTGCCGAACGCCAGCAGGTGGTGCGCGTGGATTTCGAGCGCGCGCCGGCCTGGACGGTGCGGCAGACCGAAAAATTCCTGGCGATGCTGGCGCTGGAGCTCGACCGCGCCGACGGCGTGATCCTGGAGGATTACGGCAAGGGCGCGATCAGCCAGCCGGTGGCCGACCTGGTGCTGCAGGTGGCCGCGCGGCGGCGGATTCCGGTCGGCCTGGACCCGACGGAGCGCAATTCGCTGTCGCTGTCCGGGGTCACCGTGGCGACGCCCAACCGCCGGGAGGCGTTTGCGCTGGCGGGGATGACCGATCCGGGGCCGAAGGAAAAT
>CAZHSS010000250.1:2446-2729 GCA_964535205.1 uncultured Verrucomicrobiota bacterium | reverse complement strand
CGGGCGGGAGAAGGCGGCAGAGTCGAAACGCCGTAAGCCAGAAGACGAGCCGCCGGAGGCAATCAGAACCGGATGCCCTCGCAGCCTGGGGCGGAAAGGTGGCCGTCATGCGGCGTGGTTTGAGTCTTCTGTTCCTGTTCCCGTGGTGGTCCGCCTTCGCGGCCCAGACTTCCGTCTCGTTCGATTCCCTCTTCGCCGGTCCCGGTGAATATATCAACGACACGTCCGTCTCCGTCGGACCGGTCACCTTCCCCAACACCTATTCCTACGATGCGGAATGGGA
>CAZHSS010000250.1:0-2358 GCA_964535205.1 uncultured Verrucomicrobiota bacterium | reverse complement strand
CGGTCAGCAACTCCACCGCCAACTCCCACACCAACCAGTATGCCCCCGTGCAGGCCCTCCCCGGCGCCTGCGCCATCGGCTACCAGGACCTGTACCAAGCCATTGTCCCCGCCATCGCGTTCGATCTGCCCGTCGCCCCCCGGTCGGTCCGGGTCAACAACACCACCTACACGGCCCTGACCATCCGCTACGGCGACGAATACGGATTCTCCCCGCCGTTTTCCGAAGGCGATTTCTATTTCCTGACGCTCACCGCCCGCGACGGGGACGGCATGGAACTCGCCGCCACCAACCATGTCCTGGCCGATTTCCGCGGAACCAACCGCCTCATCCAGACCCACTGGATCACGCTCGACCTCTCCTGGATGCCGCCGGCCGTCGCGTCCCTGGAATTCACGCTGACCACGTCGGACATCGGCCCCTACGGCCCCAACACGCCGATGTATGTGGCCCTGGCGGACTTCACCTACGGCTACGGCGATTCGCTGTCGGGCCTTGCCTCCACCAGCCCCGCCTTCGTCTGCTGGGCCGACGGTTTCTCGGACTACTCCCCCGGCACGATGCTGAGCAACCAGTTCCGCAACGCCGAGCACGCCCTCGGGCCGGCGTACGGAACGCCCGGCCGGACCAACGCTCTCGACGTCACCGGCCTGGGCGAAGGCGGGTCCATCACCCTGACCTTCCCGGAACCCATCGCCGACGGCTCCGGCCCGGACTTCGCCGTTTTTGAAAACGGCTTCCGGTCGTCCGGCGGCGAATCGGCCTGGTGCGAGCTGGCTTTTGTCGAGGTATCGTCCGACGGCACGAACTTTGTCCGCTTTCCCTCCCATTGCCTGGAAACCAACGCCTTGGAATACTGGGCCGATCCGACGGCCTACGGCGGATTTGCGGGCAAGCACCCCCTCGGCTCCGGCACCCCCTTCGACCTGCGCGCCCTCGCCGGCGCGGACGGCCTGGATGTCCGCCGCGTCACGCATGTGCGCATCGTGGACATCGTCGGCGACGGCTCCCGCCTCGATGCCTACGACAACCCCGTCTATGATCCCATCCCCCCGTTCGGGCCGGCCGACTTCGACCTCGATGCCGTCGGCGTGATGAACATCAACGCGGATATCTCCCTCGACCCCGCCCAGTCCGGGCCCGAACTCCCCGGCTTCACCACCCTCCTCGAATTCAAGGCCGATCTGGAGTCCGCCGACTGGACCCCCGTCGACACCCGCGGCCAGCCCGGCTATTACCGCTACCGCCTCGTGAGGCCCTAGCATGACCCGGACCTCCGCCATCCCCCGTTCGCCGCCGCGGCGGGACCCCGCCGGCCGGTTTTCCACGCCATGGAAAAATTTTTCGCCGATTTTCCACGCTATGGAAATAATTCTTCCACGCTGTGGAAAAAAAAGCCCGGATTTTCCACGCCATGGAAAAAATTTGTCCGGATTTTCCACGCTATGGAAAACTTTCCGGCAGTTTTTCCACGCCATGGAAAACTTTTTTCCACAGTGTGGAAAACCGGCGGGAGGGCGGCGAGCCGCGAGTCCCCTCGCGGGGGGGGCGGGGTTTTCGATGATCGAGCTGCTGGCGGCGCTGGCGGCGGCGAGTCTGCTGGCGGCGCTGGCGGCCGGCGGCTGGTCGGCGGCGCAGGCCGCCGCCCAGTCGGCGGCCTGCCGCTCGAACCTGCGGGCGCTGGCCGCCGCCAACCTGGCCTATGCCGCCGATCACGGCCGGTTCGTGGCCGCCGCCTCGGACATCGAAGACGCCAACTCCGTCCGCTGGCACGGCGCGCGCAGCGGCGGGCAGGCGTTTGACGGCTCCCGGGGGCCGCTGGCCCCCTACCTGGGCGGAACCGGCGCCAGCGCCCGGGTGCGCCGCTGCCCGGCCTTTGCCCCGGACGTCGAGGGGTTCGAAGCTTCCTGCGGCGGCTACGGATACAATGCCCACGGCGTCGGCTCGGAACTCTGCCTGCCCGGCGGAGAGGGCCCCGCGGTCGGCATGCGCCCGGCCGCTCTCGCCTGCCCGGCAGAGACCGTCATGTTCGCCGATGCCGCGTTTCTCGAGGGAAGCGGCTCCAACGCCCGGCTGATCGAATACTCGTTTGCCGAGCCGCCCCCCCCTCCGAACGGGCCGGATCCGGCGCGGATTTAATCCAATATGAACGGAATTGGGAGTTGACGCCAGGGGGCCAACCGGGGTAGCGTTCCCGGCGTCCGTATAGCTCTGGCTGTGGTGTGAGAGTGGGTTCTTCCCACTCTTTTGCATATCCGGCAGAGCAGTGGCTTTTCCCCCGCAAGGGGAGGAGGTTTGAAATATGAACAACGAATTGCTGACCGTATTTGAATACATGGAGCGGGAACGCAAGCTGGA
>CAZHSS010000249.1:0-2731 GCA_964535205.1 uncultured Verrucomicrobiota bacterium | reverse complement strand
CGCACAGGTCCGCCCCCCCCACCGCGTCCGCAAACCGGTCGTGCCCGGTCTGGTCCGGCCGCTTCAAATCCACCCGGATGCCCAATTCCATCCGGTGATCCATCCAGAATAACGGCACCCGCGGAAACGTTGCGCGCACCAGCCGCGTCCAGGTCCGGTTCGCCACCGGCACCACGGACGCCATGAATACCACGTCCGGCATCTCTTCGTTCGCCACAGCTTCCAGAATCACCGGCGTTGCCGCCTCGGTCCGGGCCGACCGCCGGACCTTTCCCCGCGTGTACCAGCCCGCCGCCGTGCGGGAATTCCCGATATTCACCACCAGGATCTTCATAACTCCGGCTCCTCTTTCCGGGCGCCCGCCGCCATCCAGCTGTCGCGCAGCGCCGCGAACGGCATCTCCAACACCGCACGCCAGGAGTCTATCAGCCGTTCCAGCATCCGGTCAACGGAAACGCACGCGCCTTCCATCGCGCACGATGTCGCCCGCCCGCGCAACGCCGGCGGAAAATCGTCCGCCCGCTGCGCCACATTGATCCCGATGCCCGCCACGGCGAACTCGATCCGCTCTCCCCCGACCCGCGGCTCCACCAGCACGCCCGCGATTTTCCGCCCGTCGGCCAGGATGTCGTTCGGCCATTTCACCCGCAGGCGCGGCACACCCGCCGCCTCCAGCGCGCCATGGGCGGCCATGCCCGCCAGCACCGCCAGATGCGGCGCCTGCTTCGCCGACCATCCGGGTCGCAGAATGAACGACGCGTAGAGGCCCATGCCGGCCGGCGACGCCCACGTGCGTTCGCGGCGGCCGCGTCCCCGCGTCTGACGCCCCGCTGCCACGACCGCTCCGTCCGGCGCCCCCGCCAGCGCCCAATCCCGCGCCACATCGTTCGTCGAGGCCGTTTCCGCCAGCCACCGGCATGGGACGCCGAAACTCACTCGAAATCCAGCCCCAGATCCGCCGCCCGCACCGAATGCGTCAGCGCGCCGATGGATATCGCCGTCACGCCGGCCCGCGCGTATTCGCGCACGTTTTCTTTCGTGATGCCCCCCGACGTTTCGGTGCGGCAAATTCCCGCACACAGCGCCACGGCCTCCGCCACTGTCTCCGGCGGCATGTTGTCCAGCAGCACCCAGTCGGGCCTGCCCGGCAGCGCTTCCTGGAGCTGTTCCAGCGTGTCCACCTCGATTTCGATCTTCAGCCCCGGCCGGGCCGCGCGCGCCGCCGCCACCGCGTCCGCGAGCGTGCCCTTGTTCTTCTGCCGCCAGAACGCCAGGTGGTTGTCCTTGATCAGAATCGCGTCATGAAGCCCCGCCCGGTGGTTGGTGCCGCCGCCGCACGCCACCGCATGCTTGTCCAGCTTGCGCAGCCCCGGCACCGTTTTGCGCGTATCCAGGATCTGCGTGCCGTAATCGTTCACGATCCGCACCAGGCAGTCCGTCGCCGTGGCGATCCCCGACATCCGCTGCAGCAGATTCAGCGCCGTGCGCTCCGCCGACAGAATCGCCCGCGCGGGGCCTTCCACCCTCAGCACCGCCTCGCCGGAGCGGATCTCGCTGCCGTCCGCCGCCAGGCTCTCCACCGTCAGGCGATCGTCCGCCATGCGAAACACCTCCGCCGCCACGTTCACCCCCGCCAGCACCAGTTCCTGACGCGCCACCACCCGCGCCGCCGCCACCGCCTCCGCGTCCACCAGCGCCAGCGTCGTCGCATCCCCCGGCCCGATGTCCTCCCGCAGCTCGCGCTCGATCAACTCCCGCACTTCGGGTTGCTTCTCCATCGCCAGTACGTCTTCGCTCATTCTCGTCATCCTCCCAGGGTCAGCCCTTACATGTTAAATCACGAAATTCAACTTTTAAGGGCTGACCCCGTATTTACCGCTTCTTCCGCCGGGGCAGGCGGGGCTTTTTCTTCATCTTGTACATCGTCGGCTTGCGCGGTTTTTCCTGCACCGTGCCTTTGAACGGATTCGTCTCGCGCTTCAGTTCATAGATCTGGTCGCGCAACAGCGCCGCTCGCTCGAACTCCATGGCTTCGGCGGCTTCGGCCATCTCCCGCTCCATGTCGGCGATCGCCTGCACCACGTCGTAGTCCTCGCCCGCCTCGCGAACGACGTATTCCTCGACCTCCCGCGCCTTTTCGTCCTGGGCCAGGCTCTCGCTGATTGCCTTTTCAATCCGGGTCGGCGTGAGTCCGTTGGCAAGGTTGTAGGCCTCCTGTACGCGCCGGCGGTCTCCGGTCAGGTCGATCATGCGCCGCATCGAGTCCGTGACGCGGTCCGCATACAGGATCACGCGGCCCTGGAGATGCCGGGCCGCGCGCCCTGCCGTCTGGATCAGGGATGTTTCGCTGCGCAGGAACCCCTCCTTGTCGGCATCCAGCACCGCGACCAGCGCCACCTCGGGCAGGTCCAGGCCTTCGCGCAGCAGATTGATGCCGATCAGGCAGTCGAAATCCGCCTTGCGCAGCCCGCGCAGGATCGCCACGCGGTCCAGCGCCGTGATGTCCGAATGCAGGTACTTGCACCGGATGCCGATGTTCTGGAGGTAGGCCGACAGGTCTTCCGCCGTCTTTTTCGTCAGCGTCGTCACCAGCACGCGTTCCTTCTTTTCCGCGCACTGCCGCACTTCCTCGATCAGGTCATCCACCTGCCCCTTCAGCGGGCGCACCTCCACCACCGGATCCAGGATGCCCGTCGGCCGGATCACCTGCCGCACCGGCTCGCCCGCCAGT
>CAZHSS010000248.1:0-2736 GCA_964535205.1 uncultured Verrucomicrobiota bacterium | reverse complement strand
ATCGTGCGCGCCAGGGTGTAGGTCAGGTCGGACATCGCGTTGTCGCGGGAGGCCTCGGAGCCCATCCAGCTTCCAACGCGGCCGACGTCCTTGGTCGCCAGCCAGAGGGCCAGACCGCGGTCCAGCCGCCCCAGCAGGATGCTGCTCTCGTCCAGCCCTTCGTCGTGAATGCGCTTGCGCAGCAGCTGCAGGTCGTCCTCGTTGTCCATGTTCATCGCGGACAGCTGGGCCGTGTCGTCATAGATGTGCTGAATCTGGTAGCGGATGATCCGGGACTTCAGGATCATGAACAGCACCACCACGAAGAAGCACAGCAGTTCCAGCCATTGCACAGGACCGCGCTGGTTGATCAGCCCGTCCAGATAGCCGATCAATCCCCCGATCCCCGCCTTGCCGGCGAAGTACAGCCCGAAGGAAATAACCAAGGTAAGAAGTGCCGCAATGCTCAGTTGTATCCAGACATTGACATCGGTGTTGGCCCGCTGCTGCCCGAGCTGTCCGCCTTGCTGATCCGCCACTTCTTCTTTCGCCATGTCGCTACCTGCTCGTTTCGGGTTCAAACGCTGTTATTTCCACTGGAGCCGCGCCAAAAGGCCTGCAAGCTCTGTAAAAGTCCCATATTTCCATGCGTGCGTCGATAAAAAACTGGGGCCGGCTATCTGCACAAGCTATGTCGTCTGGCGCTCGCTGAAATCCCGTCCAGGCCGGAAGAATTCCACCCACTCGGCCAGCCCGTAGGCCATGTGCATCAGCGGGATCAATCCCAGCAGGGTCAGATCCCCCGCTCGCCGCGTTCGCATCACGGTTCGGAGGGTTATCGCCAGCACAACCAAGGCATACAGGCCGAGTTCCAGTCCCAGCAACGCCAGGGCTTCCCATCGGAACAGGGCCAGCACCGCCAGCAAAATCGATGCGCCTACCCATGCCCCCGGCACCAGCGGCAGGAGCGTAAAACTCACTCCCCCTCTCAATAAACGAATGCGCGTGGCCCCATACCCCCATACCTGCCGCCAAAAGCGTCCGAGCGACTGCCGGGGGTAGTGTTGAACCCAGGCCGCCGGCACAAACATCAGCTTCCAGCCCCGCGCTTCCGTCCGAAATGCCGCCATCATTTCTTCCCCGGGATAGAAATCGGCGGGAAAACCGCCCGTGGCCTCGAACGCTTCGCGTCGATAAACCGCATTGCAGCCGATCACCCGGTCCCAGTCAATGGCGTAGCTTGCCTCCCGATTCCGGCGGTACCGTTCAGCCACATATCCCGCCGCGCGCGACGACAGCGCAAGTCCGGCTTCCCGCGCAACAAAATTGATGTCATCGGGCACCAGGCTCGGACCACTGGCCAGCCCCACGCGTTCATCGGTGAACACCTCCCTCATGCGCCGGGGCCAATCCGGCGCCACCACCACGTCATCGTCCAGAAACGCGATCAGCGGAGCGACGGCGGCGGCGGCACCTGCATTTTTCTTGCGGCTCGAATCGCCTGTCTCAAATTGAATGTCGAGGTGCCGTGCATTGGCATGCGCCAGGCAAAAATCCCGCAACGCCCCCGCCACGGTTGATTCCGGCACATGCCCGGCCACAATGACTTCCAGATCTTCAAATTCTTCCGTCGCCGCCAGCGATTCCAGGGTGCGAATCAGGATATCCCTTCCCATGGTAGGGATCACTACAGACAAAAACGGAATGCCATGGCCCGGGCCGCTCACGCCGCGCTCCCCTTCCGGCGCCGGAGGACTCCTGCCGCCAGCCAGGCCGCCGCGCCCAGGCCGGCCAGCAGCCCCGCGCCCTGCATCGCCACCGGCCCGTTTGACGGCGCATGGTGCAGCACCACGTCGTGCCGTCCGGCCTCCGGCAGGTACACGCCCTGGAACAGGTAATCCGTCCGCAGCACCGGCGCCGTTTCCCCGTTCACGGTCGCCGTCCAGTTCGGATCATGCTTCTCCGCCACGCGCACCACGACCGGCGCGGCGTTTTCCACCGTGAATTCATAGCGCCCCGGCAGGATCCGCCCAATGCTCACCCGGGCGGGCGGCGTCGCCCCGGACCGCGCGGGCGGCGCCGGCACGCCGCTGTCCGGCGGCAGCAGCACCGCGCTCAGCGGCTCGAAGCCGGGATCCGCCAGGGTCCGCAGCGCCTCCGCGTCGGGCATTTCGCGCCACGATTCCACGGCCGCCACGCGCGGCGGCAGGTCTTTCATCTTCAAGACCACCTCCGGCGCGGCGGGTGTCGCCGCCACGCGGCGCGTCCCGACTCCCCCGCGGCCGTCCTGGAACGGCTGATACGCCCAGTCCACCTCCAGCTGCGCGGCCCAGGCCGGATTCGCCAGGAGCTGCTGCGCCACCGGTCCGTGCGCCAGCACGTGGCTCACCGCCGCCAGCCGCCACGTCCGCACCGGGTCCTTCACCGCGTTCCAGAACGCCTGGTAGTCCGCCGGCGGCCGCGGAAGCTGCGTGACGTTCACCGACGGAATCCCGTGGTACGGGAACAGGTACGTCAGCCACAGGTTGTAAAATCCGTCCTGCGTCGCCATCGCCGTGCGGTGGTTCCCGATCTCGGCCTTCAAGTAGCGCACCAGCTCGTTCTCCGCCACGTAGCCGGCCGGCATCGTCTGGATGTAGCGCGGACCCAGGATCACCGCCGCATCAAACACCACAATCAGCGCCGGCAGCCAGGCCGCCCAGGACATTTTCCACACCGCGGAAAAAGTTTTTCCATGCTGTGGAAAATCCGGATCTT
>CAZHSS010000247.1:0-2736 GCA_964535205.1 uncultured Verrucomicrobiota bacterium | reverse complement strand
CCCGCGAGGCATATTTGTCGCCTTTGGTTGCATCCAGCCCCCCCCCGGACTCCACGTTGTTGCCCAGGGCCGCGGCCGTCGCCGACAACGTCGAAAACACATAGTCGGCAAATAACGAGACCTCGGTGTCGTTCACCGCCGCCCGCGTGGCCTTCAACCCCTCCGGAAACAGCGCAAACGTGGCCGTCAGCCCGATCGCCACCACCAGCAGCGCCAGCGTCACCTCCACCAGCGAGTAGCCGGCCCTTGAATTCCGCGTCGTTTTCATTCCTTGATCCTCGTTACTCCCGCCCCGGCCGCACTCAATCGATCATCTTCACCATTCCGGTCTTCGCCTGGAACTGCAGCATGGCGTTGGTCCCGGGTACCGGCATCGGTTCTCCCAGTGAATTGCCTTCCTGCTCATAGTACTTCGCCGATGTCAGATGCATGCGTCCGCCTTTTTGATCCAACCAATGCTTTTTCCCGCTATGCTGCATGGTAAACAAGCGGCCGTTGGGCTTGAACAGCACCGCACTCATGATCATGGGCCGGTTTTGGGGATTGGCCGGATCCAGCGGGAACTTGAACTGGCCGGCCGACCCGGGATTGTAGTAGCCGCCCCGGCCAAACAGGTAATTTCCCGTCAGACCGTCATCGTCATCGAAATAGATCCCTTCCTGCAGGTACTTCCAGTCGGACACAAACTCCAGGTCCATGTCGTCCACCGTCGGTCCTTCCGCGTCCTCCTGGTACATCCGGTATTCGTCCATGTTATTGGTCACCGCAATGACCGCATAGCTGCGCAGGCACTTATCGATGTTGTTCACGGCGCCCGGCGTGGCACTGTAGCTCCCGTCGCGGTTGGGAAACACCACAAAGGTCCATTGCCGCTTGGCCACGGCATGCTGCCGGGCCAGCCGCAGAGTGTTGAGCACCTGCTGGGCCGCCCGGTTCGTGTCCTTGCGGCCCATGTTCTCAAAGATCGGCATCGCCACCGCAAACAGAACCCCGATGATGGCAATCACCACCATCAGCTCGATCAGCGTGAAGCCAAATCGATCATGCCCACGCTTGCTTCTCATTGTCTTCATTTCGTGCTTTTCGTGTGTTTCGTGGTTAGGGGCTGCCGGTTTCTTTCTATCCACAACGTACACCATTTCTGCGTATTCTGTGGTCGATCGGCTCTGTGTGTTTCGTGGTTGATCCTGTTCAACGGTTCACAGTTCACGGTTCAACGGTTTTCTGCCTTCGGCCGGTCCGGCCTCTGACCTCTGTGTCTCTCTGTGCCCTCTGTGGTTCACGTGGCTCTTCCCGGTTCCTGTCCGCACAGGTTTAATTCTTCCTTCTCAATTTTGTATGGCTTGCCTTAGCGAGCCTACTCCCAACTCGTGACATTGTCTTCCCAGGTCGCGTAGTCCTTGTCCGGCCCCGCCGACCAGGCGATGGCCCGGAAGGGGACCGGCTCGCTCTTGTCCGGATCCGGCGAATCGCACTGCCCGTCTCCATCCGTATCCAGCCGATAGTGATAGGGATTGCCCCACGGGTCCACAAATGCCCCGGCGTTGGGGTCCCCGGACGGCGCCAGCACCCCGGCGCCCGGCTCGAAGAACATGATATGCTTGAAGTTGTGGGCCAGGGGAGGATCTCCGCCTTCCCGGGGCGCCGGACTCATCGTATCCACCCATTCCTTGTCCGTCAGATTTTGTTCGCCGGCACCCGGCTTGTAAAATCCAGGCCAGCGGTTGTATTCGGCCTGGTACTTCAACAGCACAGTCACCGCCATCCCGGCATCCGCCTTCGCCGTCGATACCTTGGCGCGCTTCAAAATCAGCCCCGCCGCCGGCACCATCATCGCCATCAGAATCCCCAGGATGGCGATCACCACCAGCATCTCGATCAGGGTGAATCCCGCTTTCAGCGGGACAAGTCCCGCCTTTAGCAGGACAGGCCCGCGCTTTTCAGTTCTTGTTTTCATTTATTTTCCGGGGTAGGGCGCGTTGGCCCAACGCGCCACCAGTTTAATCCCGGCGGGCTCGGCGAGCCCGCCCTACCTTTTTCCTGTCAGTCCTGTTAATCCTGCCTAAAACTGCCTTTCATTTCGTGCTTTTCGTGTGTTTCGTGGTTGATCCTATTTCAACGGTTCAGCGGTTCAGCGGTTCAGCGGTTCACGGTTACAGGGTGCAGGGTGCAGGTTTCACGTTCCAGTTTTTTCTGCTTTCCGACCTCTGACTACTGTCTTCCGCCCTCCGTCTTCCGCCCTATTCCCTACTTCCCACTGCCCACTGGCCACTCTCTCCCGCCCTCCTCACGGCGCCTGATCCACAAAATCAAACGTCTTTAAAACCGTTTCTCTTGTCGCAGGCGTCTCGGGGCCTAGCGAATACACCAGCACCTTCTCCCGCACGTAATCATCGCCGCCAAACAAGCTGTCCGGATCATTCGGCAACATCGCCCCGTCCAGGTTCAAATCCAGGCCAATCCGGTAATATTGCTTCCACGGATCCACAAAAATCAGAGGGTTGCTCTCATCCTGCGACTTTTCCGGTATGCTCAGGTACGCTTTCTTCATGGGGTTTTCCCCCGTCAGCCAGCGCATCACGTTTTCCAGTTCCTGATCATTGTCTACCCATTCATCATCCCCCACCCGGGCTTGATTCTTGTTGTCTGGATCCCCCCACGGCATGTACTTGTGATCGCGTTGAAACTCCATCACCGCCACCTTGATGGCGTTCATTTCCAGCATGGCCCGCCGCT
>CAZHSS010000246.1:0-2740 GCA_964535205.1 uncultured Verrucomicrobiota bacterium | reverse complement strand
GCCCCGCAATGGCACCTTCGTCAACGGCCAGCGGGTCGAGGACACGGTCAAGCTCAAGCCCGGCGACCGGATCCAAGTCGGATCCACGGTGTTTGTTCTGGATCCCGTGTCCACCAAGGAAGGCGATGCGAAGGCGTTCGGGTCCATGCAGGCGGAAATGGGCGACGGCAAGGGCTACAGCACCATCCTGAAAGAGATCGTCGAGGACATCGCCCCCCAGATCGGCGTGCCCAAACCCTCGGAGGCTCAGGCGGAAACGGAGGGGGAAGCGGCGGAAAAACCTGCCGGGAAGCCCGCGTCCAAGGGGCGGCCGGCCATCAAGATTTCCATGAACGCCAAGCCCGCGGCTCCGGCCCAGCCGGACGGCGATGCGGCTCCGGCGGCCTCTGCCGCCGGCGGCAAGAAGAAGATCATCATCAAGCGCTAAAGCAGTTTTCATAATGCCATAGCCGCTCCACACCCCCCGCGGGGGTCGTCGGGGGCTCCAAAGACAAGAATTCAGTGGCTGTTTGGAGCCGGGACGACCCCGTCCCGGTCGAATTCTGTGGCCACAGAATACATGAATATGCGCTAGCCGGGATTATTCCGGCGGGGTTGCGAGAAGATTCCAGCGGGCCAGGTAGCGGTTCCGGCGTCCGTCTTCGGCGACTTCCGCCAGGGTGTCGCGGAGGACATGTTGCAGCGCCAGGTCGTCGGTGCGCACGGCGAATCCCCGGAGGGCGCGGGTGAATTCCGGCAGGCGCAGCGGCATCAGCAGTTCTTCCCGTTGGGCGAGCACCGAGGCCTGGTGTTCATCCAGCAGGACGCCGTCCGCCTTTCCGCCCATCAGCAGGTCGCAGGCGTCCTCCGGGGAAGCCAGCGGCAGGATCCGGTCGCGGCCGGTCAGTTCCAGGGCCAGGGTTTCCAGCGGTCCGCCGGGGGGGGCGGCGAGGGTCATGCCGTTCAATTCCTCCGCCTGTTGGGGAACGGGACCGCCCGCCAGAATCATGGCGACCGGCGTGGCATCGTAATAGGGGTCGGAAAACACCACGCCGGGGGTCTCCTCGGCGATGGCGCCCGCCACCATGTCCACCCGGCCCCGTTCCAGCGCCTCCCGCCAGGCGCCGGCTTCCAGGCGGACAACCTGGAGCGGGCGTCCGGTTTTTTCCGCCACGGCCAGGGCCATGTCCACATCGAGTCCGTTGATCACCCCGTCTTTTTCCGCTGCGAACGGCGGGTGGTCGGCGGGGGATCCCAGGACCAGGGGCCGTGGGCCGGACAGCGTCGCCCACAGCGCGGCGCCCGCCAGCGCTCCGATCACCAGCCATACGGCAGCCTGCAGACTCTTTTTCATGGTTCTTTTCTCCGGTTCGGGTTGGATTCCATTCAATCGGCCTGGAGCAGCCAGCGGTCGATAAACCAGTCATAGCGGCCGTCCGTGCGGACATCCTCCAGGGTGGCGTTGACGAGGCCCAGGAGGCGGGCGTTGCCCTTGCGGACGGCGACGCCGTAGAATTCGTCGGGAAACGGCAGCCGGACGATCTGGGCTTCGGGGAAGATTTTCCGGAAAGCGGTTGCCGGCTGTTCGTCCATCAGCACCGCATCCGCCTGGCTGTTGAGCAGATCCACGATGGCTGCTTTCGCCGACCGGGTGGACCGGACATTGCCGAGTCCGGCCCATTCCTGGGCGATGGCCTCGCTGGTTGTGCCGGCCTGCGCCGCGATCTGGCGGGAGTTCAACTCGTCCAGAGTGGCGGGCGGCTCCTCGCCCTCGCGGATCAGCACCACCTGCGTGGCCTTGTAGTAGGGCCGGGAGAAATCCACCCGTTCGGCCCGGTCTGCGGTGATGGTCATGGCCACCAGCACCAGGTCCACGGTGCCCGCCTCCAGCGCCGGAATCAGCTCGTCAAACGGCATGTCCACGATGCGCAGCGGCCGCCCGGCCTTGTCGGCGATGGCCCGGGCCAGTTCCACGTCGAAGCCGACGATGGCGTCGCCCCGGGCGCCCGGCTCGATCAGTTCAAACGGAGGGAAATGGGCATGGGTACCCATGACCAGAGGATCGGAGCGGTTCAGCCAGAACCACGCCGCCAGGCTCAAAATCACCGCCAGTCCGGCAATCCACCACCATTTTTTCATGCGCTCAAACCTCCGGCATCCGGCGGGGGGGATGATCCCGCCATGCCGTTCAATCTATCCAATGCAGGCAGGAGCTTCAATGTCTTTCCCGGCCGCGGCGGTTCACGGGCAGCAGGGCCGCCGCGATCAGCAGGGAGCCGGCCACCAGGGTGTGGACACCGGCGGTTTCCCGGAAGACCAGCAGGGAAACGGCGGCCCCAAGCGGTATTTTCAGGTTGTTCATCACCGCCAGCTGTCCGGCGGAGACCCGGCGGGCGCCGCGGTTCCACAGGAAGAAGCACCCTCCCGAGGCCACCAGGCCGAGATAGGCGATGATCGCCCATTGGACCGGCGACGGAGCCGGCGGCGCGGCCCCGAAGGCCAGGGGCAGGGCCAGAGGCGTCAGCACGGCGAATCCGCCCAGATGCAGCCAGAAAAAAACGTGGCGGTCGGCCACGGGCCGCGGCATGCCCGCCAGGATGGAACGATAGGCCAGCTGGCCGGCCGCAAAGCACAGGTTGGACAGCTGGACGAGCAGAATGCCCCGGAGCGGCGCCGCCGTCTGCACGGCCTGCCACTTGATCAGCGCCGCCCCGCCCACGGCCAGGAGCGCCGCCAGCAGGTTCCACGGCTTGAAGCGCCG
>CAZHSS010000245.1:0-2763 GCA_964535205.1 uncultured Verrucomicrobiota bacterium | reverse complement strand
GGTTGTTCACCACAACGCCATTATACTTGATCTGCAAAACCCCATAGCATCTACCATTTCCGAGAAAGGGCGGGTAGGGCGAATCGTCCCCGATGAGCCGCTTTCTTGACGCAGCCCTGGACCTCCCCGTCCTTTGCCATTGCCTCCCCAGGCCCCATGGGGTAGAAACGGGTGTTCCAAGGAGACCCGACATGCCCATCCAGGTCCTGCTGATTGACGACGAAGCCTCCCTGTGCCAGGTGCTCAAGCGCGGGCTGGAAGCCGTGGGGGATTACCAGGTGGAGGTCGCCCTGTCCGGCACCGACGGACTGCGCAAGGCCCGCCGCCACGGCCCCGACATCATCCTGCTGGATATCAACATGCCCCGAATGAACGGCTTCGAGGTGCTCCGCGCCCTGAAGAGCGAATACCCCTCCTCCCAGATCCCCGTCATCATGCTCTCGTGCCTGACCGACGAAAACACCAAGACAGAATGCAACTACGAATACGGCGAGGAATACATCGAGAAACCCGTCGAGCTCTCCGATCTCCACGAGCGCATTCTCGCCGTGCTGCGGCGCTGCGGGCGCCTGCCGCCCGCGTCCGCCCCGGACGCCCCGCCTACAGCCGGCCGTCCACCTGATCCCGGGGCAGCAGCCCCTTGAGGTCGAACAGCACCGCATCCGCCCCGGCGCGCCGGCAGAAATCCAGCGCTTTGAATTTGTCGTGCGCCACCGCCAGCACCACGGCGTCATAGCCCTTCAGCGGGTCCGCCGCGTCCGGCTCCGCCGCCAGCTCCAGCCCGTACTCCTCGCGCACCTCGTCCGCGTCCGCCCACGGATCCACCACCGTCACTTCGCAGCCGAAATCCTCCAGCTCGCGGATCACGTCAATCGCCCGCGAGTTGCGGATGTCCGGGCAGTTCTCCTTGAACGTGATCCCCAGCACCAGCACCCGCGCGCCCTGGATGCGCTGGCCCCGCTGGATCATCAGCTTCACCACCCGGTTCGCCACGTGCAGCCCCATGTTGTCGTTCAGCCGACGGCCCGCCAGAATGATTTCCGGGTGGTATCCCAGCGCCTCCGCCTTGTGCGTCAGGTAGTACGGATCCACCCCGATGCAATGCCCGCCCACCAGCCCCGGACGGAACGGCAGGAAATTCCACTTCGTCCCCGCCGCCTCCAGCACCGCCTGCGTATCAATCCCCATCCGCTCGAAAATCAGCGACAGCTCGTTCACGAACGCGATGTTGATGTCCCGCTGCGAATTCTCGATCACCTTCGCCGCCTCCGCCACCGCGATGCTCGGCGCCAGATGCGTCCCTGCCTCGATGATCGTCCGGTACAGCGCATCCACCGCCCGCCCGATCTCCGGCGTCGAACCCGACGTGATCTTGCGGATCTTCGTCACCGTGTGCACCTTGTCGCCCGGATTGATCCGCTCCGGGCTGTACCCGCAGAAAAAGTCCCGGTTGAAGGTCAGCCCGCTGAATTTCTCCAGGATCGGTACGCAGTCCTCCTCCGTGCAGCCGGGGTACACCGTGCTCTCGTACACCACCACGGCGCCCTTCTTCAGCGCCTTGCCCACCGTCTCGCTCGCCTTCACCAGCGGCGTCAGATCCGGCCGGCGGTGCCGGTCGATCGGCGTCGGCACCGTCACGATGAACACGTCCGTCTCCTTCAGGTCCTCGATCCGGTCCGTGTACGTCAGCTTCGACGCCCCCCGCAGGTCCTCCGCCGTCGTCTCCAGCGTGCGGTCCCGCCCCGCCCGCAGCTCCTCCAGCCGCCGCCGGTTCACGTCGAACCCCTTCACCTCGAACTGCCTGCCGAACTCCACCGCCAGCGGCAGCCCCACATAGCCCAGCCCGATGACCGCCAGCTTCACCTCGCTCGATTTAATTCGGGATTCAAGGGATCTTTCACTCATTGTCTCTCATCCTTCCTGAACAATCCGGATTTTCCACGGCGTGGAAAAAGTTTCCACGGCGTGGAAAACTTTTTTCCATGGCGTGGAAAATGTGCGGAAAAAGTTTCCATGGCGTGGAAAATCCGGAACGGGCGGATCAGTCCGCCATGGTTTGAATGAACCGGTCCGCTTCGGCGATCGCCGCCGACAGCTCCTGGATCAGCTGGTTCACGTCCGTCTCGATCTTCGCCGACTCGTCCTGCAGCGAGGCCAGCGCCCGGGCGTTCAGGTTGTGCTTCAGATAGAGCACCTGGTCGCGGAACACCGACAGCACCGGCTCGATCCGCGACTCCGCGTTGCGCATGGCCCCCAGCATCTGGTCGTAGTTCCGACGGGTATCGCGCAGCTTGGCCTCGCTGTCCCGCCGGTACGCCGCGTTCTGGAACTGCTTGGCCTCCGCCGCCCACTCCCGGAACAGGTCCTGCGCCACCTTGTCCACATCGTCAATCCGCGTGCGCACCGCCTCCGCGCGGCCCTCGCAGCGCTCCAGCTCCGCCGACATCTTGTCGTACTGCCGTTGCAGGTCGCCCCCGTCAAACTTCACCACCGCCCCGAACTGCTCCAGCGCGTCCTGGAACACCTCCTGCGTCTCCTGCTGTGCATCGCGCGCCTTGCCCACCCGCTTGACCAGGATGTCGCGCTTCTCCTGCCCGAATTTCTCCATCGTGTTGTAGTACAGCGTGGAGCACCCGCACAATCCGGACAGCAGCCCGGCCAGACCCAACCGCAGATATGCTTTCATGCCCCGCATCCTACTCCCCCCCGCGCCCGCCCCTCAACCGGAAAAACGCCACCTTAATCGTAATCGTAATCGTAATC
>CAZHSS010000244.1:0-2771 GCA_964535205.1 uncultured Verrucomicrobiota bacterium | reverse complement strand
CTCTTCCAGGTTTTCCGGTTCGTTGAAGTAGTTGTTGTGCCACAGCAGCGACACCAGGCCCCCGGCGTCGATCACCGGCCCGATGGCGTCCCAGGCCGCCTCCAGCGCGGCCGGACCGTCCAGCGCCAGGTTCCGGAACAGCGTGACATCCATGACGGTCAAGGGCAGCTCGAGGATGTTCCGTTTTTCGGGGAAGAACGGAAACAGCCGTCCGGCGCGCGGGCCGGGACGATCGGCCAGGCCGAATGTGGCGTCATACTCGAATCCGGCGGCTTCCTGGGCGGCCCAGGTGTCCGCGCCCGAAAAGCGCAGCAGGTGGTTGCGGATGCCGACGGCGTCCACGCCCAGCGCCGCACGCAGGGCATCGCGGCTTTCCCGGTAGGCCTCCGCCCGGTCGAGGCGCAGCACGCCTCCATGCAGGCCGATTTCGCCGCCGGCGGCGCGGATCCGGTCCGCGATGCGCCGGAGCTCCGGGCAGGTCAGGCGGTAGCGCGGGCCATGGCGGCTCCAGTACGGGTCATGCAGCACGAAGAAAGTGGAGCGGAAACCGTGCCGCGCCTCGATCTCCAGGATCGTGCCGAAATCCTTTTCCGCGGGCTTGGGGGCAACCAACGCGCGGGCGACGCGCCGCAGGGCCAGGCGGAGGTTTCCCCGTTCGCCCTGCGCCAGCATCCGCCGCACGTGATTCAGATCGGCCAGGATGCGGAAGAGTTCCCGGTCGTGAATCTGGTCGATGTCGTGCGACAGAAACAGCGCAAACGGTCGGTTGTCCGGCCAACGGTTGGAAGGGATGCGGTTCATGGGTTCACCGGGTGCGCAGGCGGTCCAGTTCGAGCACGGCGGCGGCCCGGGGCGACAGCGGGCGCACCCAGCGCCGGAACGGACGGGCCAGGCCCGCCAGAACGCCGAGCGGCGCGCGGTACTGCACATGCAGCCGGAGGGGCTCCTTGCGGAAATTAAACAGGCGGATCAGAAACTCCTGGATTTCGGTGTCGTGCGAGATGGAACGGGACCCGGCATTGATGTACTCGAAACCCTGCTGCACGAGATAGTACTCGTTCATGGTCTGGAACAGCGCATAGGCGGGGTAGTGTTTCAGGTAATCGGGATGGTACTTGCCCAGTGTGTAGTCCACCTCGATGCGGTCATAGACCAGGTTCTGGTTGAAGCCGATAAGCTTGCCTTCGTGATAGGCCGCCCATTGGTGGCGGATGTCGCCGAACGGTTCGTCGCTCAGGACCCGGCGGGCGAATTCCTCCGGCGCCGGCAGGATGGCGGCGGTGCCGTAGCTGCGCACCGCGGCGCAATAAGTCTCGTAGCCGTTCTTCGCGATCTCCTGCGCATCCACCCGGCGGACCTCGCATCGTTTCAGGCCGCGCCGGATGTGCTTGCGGGCATTCTGCGAAGGCACTTCGTCCACGGGGACATGCGCCCGGCAGGTCAGCGCGTACCAGTCCGACCCGGCGGCATGCGGGCCGAAACCGTCCGTCCACTGCACCCAGAGCCCGCCCAGTTCGCGCAGGAGACGGCGGCCCTGCGCGGGGTCGAGCGTCATCCGGCGGGCCGCCGGGCCGACCGGCGCGATCCAGCCCGCCCGCCGCACGAACAACCCGCTGTCGAGAAGCACAAACGGCGTGTTCTTCTGCCGCAGCATGTCGGCATAGCGCTCCATCCAGCTCATGCCGCCCCCTCCCCGCCGGGACCGGACACCCGGCGCATCCGCGAAAACCAGCGGAACACCGTAAGCGTTTCCCATTCGCCCAGCGGCCGGAAGCCCGCTTTTTCGATGCCGCGCCGGGAAGCCTGGTTCTGCGGCGACGCGGCGATCAGGACCGGACGGCCGAGGTCGCACAGGGTCAGGCTGTGGGCCAGCAGCCGCCCGTAGAGTCCCCGTCCGCGCGCCTCCGGCGCCGTCCAGTAGAACCCCAGCATCGTGCCCTCGCGGGCCAGGGCGCCGAAGCGGCGGCGGAACGGACGCCAGTCCTGCACCCACCCGTAGGCCAGCAGGCAGCGGCCGTCTTCCGACAGACACAGCAAGCGCGCTTGGCGGCGTTTCATCCGGTAGAACATGGCATCGGTCCATGGCGAAGGCACGGCGACGGCCCGGAAGTGCCGGGGAATGTCCTGCCATCGTCCGTACACCCGCACCTGCGGGTCGGCCGCGCCGGATCCCTGGCGTGGATCCCATCCGTAAAAGCAGGTGCGGCGCCGGTCCAGCACGAATCGCCGCAGCAGGTGGCCCAGGCGTCTCATGCGGCGCCGCCCCGGAGTTTCCGATCCACGGCATCCAGCGCGCCGGCCGCCAGCAGCACGGCCGCCGCATAGGCCAGCAGCCCGGCCCAGGGATGCCCCGCCGCGCTGGCTTTTTCCAGCACCGCCAGCAGCGGCTCGTGGATGCAGTACAGCGCAAAAGCCATGCCCGACACCCGCAGCAGGACGCGAAGCCCCGCAGGCACCGCCCGCTTCAGCGTTTTCTGCAGCCAGGCCGCCAGGACCAGCGCGGGCCAGGGAATGATCGTCAGCCCGGCACAGCCCGCCATGTCCAGCCAACCCGACATTCCCTCGCCCCACTGGAAAAAGGAACGCCCCTTGAACACAAACCCCAGAAACGCCAGCAGCGGCAGAAACAACGCGAGATGGAGGCGCGCGTCGAACGCCGCCTCGCCCCGCGACGCCAGGCGATCGGCCAGCAGCATGCCGGCGAAAAACGACGGAAACGCCACGACGGCCGCTTCCATGAAACCGCCGGCCCGCAGGGCCCAGCAGGACAC
>CAZHSS010000243.1:0-2774 GCA_964535205.1 uncultured Verrucomicrobiota bacterium | reverse complement strand
AGAGGCCGGCCAGACCTCGGCGATCATCTACAGCCTGCTGGAATCCTGTCGCATGCTGGGCATCAATCCGCAGGAGTACCTGCTCGACGTGCTGCCGCGCCTGCCCACCATGACCAACCAGACCGCCTCGCTCCATACCCCCGCCCGATGGTCGGCCGCCCGCACGGCAACGGTGCGGTAGTCCTTCGGACGCTTACATAACAACCATACTATGGTTGTTATAACATCCATAGTGCTGGAAAGAGGGGTAAAGGAACAAACAGCGCCTGTCGGCCGATATTAGGCGTCGAATGCTCTTGATTAATTCGGTGCGAAGGCTTATAAGGGCGCGCATACAGCCAGAAAGGACGTTTTCAACCATGATGTGTTCACTATCCGGCTGGGCTTATGCCCACGTTGCAGGCGGTGCCTTTTCCCATTGGCATCTCTGGTCCTGGTTGCACAGCCATGTCATCGGTTACCTCCATCACCTCCCCTTTCTGGTTGCATCGGCGGTGGCGTCCTGGCGCGCAGGTCCGGATGTGGTGTCTTCCTCGGATCGCTACGCGCTGCGGTTTCGCGGGGGCATCGGCGCATGGCAGCTGGGCGTTCAGAACCGTCTGCTGATGCGTCTGCTGGACAAAAGGACCTGCCACACGGTGCTGGATGTCGGGGGCGGGCATGGACAATACACCGACGATCTGATTGGCCGCGGCCATCGGCTGACGGTTCTGGGAAGCGCCCCGGAAACCGTTCACCGGATCCGGCGGCAGGTGGAAGCCGGCGCCTGCCGCTTTGAAACCGGCGATTTTATGCAGCTGCCGCATGGCGACCGGGAATTCGACTGCGTCGTCAGCATCCGCCAACTGGCCCATGTGGATGATCCGGCGGGTTTTCTGGCGGAGCTGTGCCGGGTGGCGCGCCATGCCGTGATTGTGGATTTTCCTCCGCGGTTCAGTTTCAACGCGTTGAGCGGACTTCTGTTTCCCTTGAAGCTCCTGCTGGAAAACAAGTCCACGCGGCCGTATACGGTGTTTCCCGAATCTCGCCTGGAAGCCATTTTGTCTGCACAGGGATTCCGGGTGACGGGCCGGTGTCCTCAATTTTGCACCCCGATGGTGTTCCATCGGGTGGTGCGTTGGGTGGCCCTGATCCGGGGAATTGAGCAGCTCTGCAGCCGGTTGGGTTTGACGAGATGGTTTGGGTCGCCAATTCTGTTGCGCGCGGAACGGCTGGGGGGCGAAGTGGACGCCGGCCAGGCAACGTGACTCCCACTCGCCGGCGCCTACGGCGCTGAAGTTTGCACGGGCCGGAAGCCGTTCCAGGCCGTTAGGCCGGCGGCGGCCGGCTCCACGGAGAGCGCCAGCAGGCAGAAGGGGGAGGCGATGCGCTCTTCTTCGATGCGAATGCCGTCACCGTGGAGCACAGCAAGCGCGTCTTCGAGATAGGCTTCTTCGATCACCAGCAGATAGCGGCCGGCGGTCAGCGGCAGCACATCCGGCTGGGTTCTGGAAAAGCGCGGATTGTAGGGCAGGGGCAGCGGCAGAAGGGGGGGCTGGCCGCTGTCCGCCGCTTCCCGGTGCAGCAGACGCAGGATGCCGCGCTCGGCGATGAGCCGGGCGCCGGGGGCTTGCGTCAAAAGCGATTCGATGTGCGGCAGCAGGCGGATGTCCGCCGGCCAGGCTTCGCCGGAGGATTCCAGCGCCACCAGTTCATCCAGCTGCGGCGGGGCGCCGGGGGAGGGCGGGACGGTCCATTCCAGCGCGAGGGCCTCCACCGGCTCGAACCGGATGTCCATCCAGGGATGATGCCCACGGAAATAGAGACGGGTTCCGCTGAGCCAGGAGGCGCCGATGCGGCGTTCGCAGTCCTGGACGGCGATCCAGCGTCCGTCGGGTTGCTGCACGCGCACGGCGTAGCGGGAGGGCAGGCCGGCGGCGCGAGGCGCGCAGGCGCGCAATCCCGCCAGGCGGGCCGGTTTCTCGAAACGCAACGTCAGCGTCAGGCCTTCTTCGCCATCGGTCTTCGGCCAGGCGGCGCCGGATGCGCGGTCGAACAGCGGATGCGCTTTGACCGGCCCGGGCCAGCCGTCGATCGAATCGGGCCGGCGGCTGCGTTCCAGGCGCCGGCGGATGTCCGGGGCATCGAGCAGGACATAGGGCGAGGCGTCGCGGATTTCGACCGGCGGCACATTCACGGCGGCGAAGCTGCCTTCGAGAAACGGCAGATGGCGACGGGGCGCCAGCCAGGCGCCGCGCTTGCCGAATTCCCATGCGAGCTGGTGATCGAGGAACCGGTCGCTGAAGGCAGACGCCACGACCGGGCGGGAACGGGAAAGGAACGTCAGCCGGGCGCCGTCGTAGCCTTCGGTTTCCGAGCCGGCATGCAACACGGCATCCCATCCGCCGGCGCGCGCGGCGTCAATGACGCCCGAGAACTCCGCGAGCGTCTGGCGGGCGTCGGGGGCGCGGGTGCGGGCGGCGCGGACCATGCCGGCGGCGTTGTAGGCGGCCAGCAGCAGGGCAAAGGCGAATCCGGCCCGGCGCAGCCACCGGGCGGGGGCGGCGCCGGGAACAGGTTGTTGCCGCCGTCCATGTAGACGCGATTGTCCGCGCCGAAAATGCGCCCGGCCCGTTCGTCCAGCTCGTCCTCCGGGGCGACGTACTGGCCCGGGGTGGCGGAGCCGTAGACCCGCGCTCCCACATCGTCCAGGCTGTCCTCCGGCTCCACGGGGGTGTCGGTGCTGTTCTGCTCGGCCTTCTTGCCGCGGAGCTCGGCCAGTTCATCATTCGTGA
>CAZHSS010000242.1:0-2784 GCA_964535205.1 uncultured Verrucomicrobiota bacterium | reverse complement strand
GAAGACAGGAGAACTTTGTCCTCTTGACGTTCCTTCAGCCATATGAACGTCACGGTTCAGGGGACGGCGCACCTTGGTGCGACGTACCCTGCAACCGCTTGTTCAGCTCATCATTTTCTTCTGAAGACTTGGCAATAGACGTTGCATTTGAACTCCACCACTCAAGCCACTCCTCCTTGAAAAGGCGGCCAAACCAGCGGCCTGATTCTTCTGCGAAATGTTTGCCAGCCATCGCCCGTGCTGTAAGGCTATGGGTGTTATCAAGGACATATGCCGAAAATGATAGCTTTTCGTATTTCGTTAAATCAGGACGTTCCCATATTAGAAATACAAGATGCGCATGGTTTTCATCGGGTATTGCATTTAACAGTTTTTCACAGCCCTCTATCGACATGGATTTTACTTGCTTAGCAATATCATCATTTAGAAGTGCAAATGGAGGGTATTGTGGACCAGTAAATTGATACTGGATGCCATAGGCAATACTACGGGCTTCCTTGAAAAACTTATGATTGGGACTTGTACCAATATCGGCCAATGTGTCCCAAGCGGCAGCATCGTTACCAATAGCCTTGATAGCCAGCAGCATAAATTCAGCTGTGGAAGTCAGTTGGTCGTTTGCTTTTTCGGCAGCCACAATTTGTGTGTTGACGGCATTAAGTTGTGATTGTAGATCGAGAAAAATCTTTTGAATCGCCTGCTCACTATCTCGGCTTTTTGTTTCAAGACTTTGTGTTCTGTCAACAAGAGAGTTTAATTCCAAGAGTTGTTCTTCAATCTCTGTTATAAAACGGGCAACTTCGGGCTCGATTTGTTCGTTCATTAGGGTGGATGAGCGTTCAGCGGCAACATCGCGCACGATGGCGCGAATCTGAGGCTCCTCAAATTGTTTAGAAATCAGTTCCTCGGCTTTGTCCTGGGTCCTTTTCATAATGCCGAAAAGGCTGAGGCCCGTGAATCCTGCGAGAAGTGCGAAACCAGTAAGCACCCATGTCAGGAGTTTTTTTCGCAAAATAGCAATGACATGGTCTTCTTGGCCCTTGCTTAGCAGCTGTGGTTTTCCAGTCATTTAGTATTTCCTTGATTGCTGAACATATTATTATGCGTCACGCATAGCAAAGGCATGGGCGCATGGGTTTCTTATTATCCGTCAACATGAGTGTTGCAATGCAGGCAGATGGAGAGTGGATTGGACGCATATCAAGACGGGGAAGGGGTTGTGATATGCGTCAAGGCGGGCAACGTCTGTCGTGGGCATGGCTTTGGGCATAATGGCTTTTGAATGCTCCGCATGGCTGTGGAAAGGAAAAGGGGTCACCAATGAAATGATGTTCTTTGTTATTCCGACGTCAGCTTTCATTGGAGGTGGGCCGATATCACGGCGAAAAAAATAGCAGATGAGAGGGGCGGTTGTCGAGGGCGGTGGGAGCATCAAAATACGCTAAAAACGTGAATAATGGCCTAAAATGGGGCAAAAACGGGCAAAAAGGGCGAAAAATAGTAAAAAATGACCCAAAACAGCAAAAAATAGGCAAAAACGGCTGAACCGGGGGAAAATTAGACGGGATTTACAGGATGGACAGGATGGGAAGTCCGGGGAAGCGGGGGGGCTGTCAGGCGGGCGGGGTCATGGAGGAGGGGAGGCGGACGGCGACGACGCGGCCGGTGGCGCACACGGTGCCGGCGGCGGTGACGGTTTCGGAGACGATGACCTTGCGGTCGGTGATTTCCTCGATGCGGCCGCGGATTTCGAGCGGGACGCCGAGAGGCGTCGGGTGGCGGTAGTCCACGTGCAGCGAGGCGGTGACGAACCGCGCGGGGGGCTCGGAGCCGAGGGGGCGGCCTTCGCGCCGGCAGGCAGCGGCCGCCGCGGAGGCGGTGCCGTGGCAGTCCACGAGAGAGGCGATCAGGCCGCCATAGACGAAACCGGGGACGGCGATGTGATAGGGGGCGGGCTGGAAGACCGCGACGGTTTCGTCGCCGTCCCAGCGGCTTTTCAGCTTCAATCCGTGGTCGTTGAGGCGTCCGCAGCCGTAGCAGTGGCTGAAGTCGTCGGGATAGGCGTCCTGGAAGGCGGGGGTGTCGGCGGCTGGGTGTGAGATCATGGGCACCTGTGGATGGATGGGTTTACGGGGCGGGGAGGACGGGGGCGGGGGCGGATGGGGCGTTCGGGACGGCCCAGTGGCGGGCTTCGGCATAGCGGGCCATGAGGGGCGAGACGGCGGCCAGCGCGCCCCAGGCCACGGCGCCGGCGACGATGGCGCTGACCGCGCCGACCTTGAACCACTGCCAGAAGGAAATATGGACGTGGCCGTGCTTTTCAAGCAGCCCCA
The DNA here is from genome assembly GCA_964535205.1 of uncultured Verrucomicrobiota bacterium. GTDB lineage: Bacteria > Verrucomicrobiota > Kiritimatiellia > CAIQIC01 > Lenti-01 > JAAZFE01. Next base: position 451 of record CAZHSS010000242.1, on the reverse strand, counting down.
GGGCCACGATGTTGGCCGTGCTGCCGATCAGCGTGATGTTGCCGCCGAAGCAGGCGCCGAACAGCATGGCCCACCACAGGGGCATGCCGAACAGGCTCTCGGACAGGGCCCGGACCACCGGGGAGAAGGCGGCGACGAATACCACGTTGTCCACGAAGGCGGAGCCGATGCCGGTGGTGCCGATGATGATGGGGACCAGCGAGCGGGGATCGGGGCCGAAGGCGGCGGTGAAGCCGCGGGCCATTTTCTGGGTGAGGCCGACGTGTTCGAGGGTGCCGGCGACGGCGAAGAGGAGCATGAAGAACAGCAGGGTCCACCAGTCGACTTCCTGCTCGATGTAGAAGCGGGCGCGCTTGTGGCGCCAGATCATGACGGCGCCGGCGCAGGCCAGGGGGGCGATCAGCAGGGCGCTGTTGGTGTCGAGTCCCAGGAGGTGTTCGACCTGGTGGTG
>CAZHSS010000241.1:0-2808 GCA_964535205.1 uncultured Verrucomicrobiota bacterium | reverse complement strand
ACATTGAATATTGGATATTGAATCCCCCTGCCCCTTCCTGTTTTCCTGGGTTTCCTGTTTTCCTGCTTCGTCCCACCGTCCTCCGTCCTCCGTCATCTGTCCTCCGTCCTCCGTCCTCACCTCCTTCCTGTTTTCCTGGGTTTCCTGTTTTCCTGCTTCGTCCCTACCCGCCCACCAACCACCCACCACCCACCATCAAAACTCGAACCGCAGCGACACCATCGGCAGGGCCGCGGGGTCCGGCGCGGGCCGGGCCGCGCCGCGGACGTCCGACACGGCGGCATCCAGCCGCCGCGCGTTGTACCGGTGGGCGGCATCCACCCCCCCGTAGATGCTGCCCGAATACCACGTCAGCTCCCCGAACGTCACCACGGCGAACACGCCCCACAGGTCTTCCTCCGCCGCCTCGGCCATGCCCCAGATAAACAGGCCGTTGAGAATCAGCGACCGCGCCGCATTGGCGTATTCGCCCGAATAGACATAGCCCAGCCCCGGCACCAGCCCCAGCACGCCGCCGACCCACGGCTTCTTGCCGCGGCCCGCCGCATAGCGGTCCAGGGCCTCCCGCGCCGGCCCCGCCCCGCCGGGCGCCTGCTCCAGCGCCCGGCGCGCCGCCGCCGCGTCCCCTTCGCGCAGATGCGCCGCCGCCGCCCCCCGCGCCGCGAAATCCCGCATGGGGTCGCCGTCCGCCTGCAGGCGCAGGCTGTCGAAGTGAAACGCCGCCGCCGGGAAATCCCCGGCCTGCAGCGCGTTCTCCGCCCGACGCCACGCCACCGGTGCCCCCGCCGTCCCCGGCGCCGCGTCCTCCGCCCGGTCCAGCATCCGGTCCGACCACTCCAGCCGCCCCGCCTGCGCGTATTCGTTCGCCGCCCACCAGTACCAGCCGCCCGCCGCCGCCGCGTCCTCCGCCGACAGCGCCAGCCGCCGTCCTCGCCGCCGCCAGTACCGCCGCCAATCCGATCATCCATGCTCGCATGCGCGTTCTCCCGTTGCCGGACACTATGGCACACCCCCGCCCGCACTTGCAAGCGGGGGCGGCCTGCGGCATCATGAACCTCCCGATGACCTGTCGCCGCTTCATCCTGATCCTCCTGGGCCTCCTGCCGCTGTCCTTGCCCCGGACGGCCGGCGCCGAAGGCGCCGAAGACCTCGCGTACGACATCACCTGGGTCGGCGTCTCGGTCGGCACGATGAGCGTCCGCAGCGAAACCGGCGACGACGGCGCGCTGGTGCGTTCCATCCGGATCCGGAACCGGCCCTGGATCGCCCTGGTCTATCCGGTGGACAACACCGTGGAATGCCGGATCGAATCCACGGCGGACGGCCCGCGCCACACCGTCACCAAGCAAATGGGCGAAAAGGAGTTCGTGCAGGACGACACCCTGACGCTCTGGCCCGCTGCCGGAAAGGCTGTCTGGACCAATGCCGTCAGCAATACCGTCCACGCATTCGAAGTGCCTCCGGGCGCGCGCGATTTCGTGTCGTTTTTCTTCGATCTGCGCGACGCCGCCGCGGACGGGAAATGGTCCGCCGCCGGCGACTACCAGCTCGTCATGGATGACGCCCTGCATGCGCTGGAGATCCGGGTGGGCGAGCCGCGCCGCCTCCGCACCCTCTGGGGCCGGATGAACGCCATCCCCGTCGAGGCCGTCTCCAAATCCCCCGTCCTGTTCAAGCGCAACAAGCCCCGCGCCGTCTGGGTCGCCGCCCATCGGCCCGTCGTCCTGTTCGCCGATGTCGAAACCCGCTTCGGCACCGTCCGCGGCACCCTCGCCCGGTGGGAAATCGACGGCCACCCCGTCGAATGGAAAGCATCCAAACCCGAAACCGATTAACGCAAACGGCGCAAAGGACGCAAGAGAAACGCAAGCGCCGGAAACATCATTCCGATGGCAGACTTTTGCGCCACCTGCGTCTCTTGCGTTTACGGATTTGGTTCTTCCTCCACCAGCGGCAGGCTGGGGTCGGCTTCGACGGCGGGCGGATTGTCCAGGCCGGCCAAGGCGCGCAAGCCGGCGGCGGCGGCCACCATCGCGGCGTTGTCGGTGCAGTAGGCCAGCGGCGTCAGCAGCAGGGCGGCGGAGTGCCGCCGCGCCAGTTCTTCCAGCTTGCCGCGCAGCACGGCGTTCTTCGCGACGCCCCCGACGCAGGCCAGGGTGCGCGCGCCCGTCGCCGACAGCGCGCGCTCCGCCCGCGTCGCCAGCGAATCCATCACCGCCTCCTGGTAGGACGCCGCCAGATCGGCCGGATGCCGCTCCCGGTCGTCCGGATGGTTTTTCAGATGGTAGAGCAGGGAGGTTTTCAGCCCGCTGAAACTCAGGCACATTTCGATGGCCAGCCCGTTGCCGGTGGTGCGGTTTTTCGCGTGCTCCAGTCCGCGGGGAAAATGGACAAACGCGGGATCGCCGCCCTGCGCCGCGCGCTCGATGGCCGGCCCGCCCGGATAGCCCAGCCCGAGCAGGTTGGCGCCCTTGTCGAGACATTCGCCGGCGGCGTCGTCCAGCGTCTGCCCGAGCATCCGGTAGCCGCCCACGCGATCCATTTCCACCAGGCAGGAATGCCCCCCGGACACCATCAGCGCCAGCAGCGGGCAGGCGTCGGCGGGGTCCGGCGCCGCCGGATCCAGGAACATGCCGGCCAGATGCGCCTCGATGTGGTTCACGCCCCAGACCGGCTTGCCCAGGACCTGCCCCAGCGCGCGAGCGCCCGACAGCCCGATCAGCAGCGAGCTGACCAGCCCGGGCCCGTGCGTCACCGCAATGGCGTCCAGGTCCGCCCACGAAACCCCCGCCCGCTCCACCGCCCCGG
>CAZHSS010000240.1:0-2838 GCA_964535205.1 uncultured Verrucomicrobiota bacterium | reverse complement strand
TCCATCGCTTCCACCTCGGCCTGCAGGCGTCCGAGACGGCCGCGCTGCACATTCAGCAGCGACCAGAACAGCCCGATGCCCAGCAGCCAGGCGGCGGCGAATACCGTGACCGACCGCAGCAGGCGGCGGCGCACCGCGCGCTCGGCGTCGGCCTCGCGCCATTCCACCAGCGCCAGATCCAGCGCCAGGGGCTGCGCCGGCTCCGCGGCACGGCGCGCCAGGCCTTCCGACACCGTCGGCAGCTCGGCCAGCGAATGCGTGAACAGCGCTTCCAGGCCCAGGGCGGCCCGGAGGGATTCCGCCCAGTCCGCCGGTTGGTCCGGCGCATGAAACACATGCAGGGTGGGCGCGGACGCCTCTCCCCATTCCGTTTCCAGCGAGGTCAGCGAATAACCGGTTTCCTCCACGCACTCCGCCATCCACGCCTGAAGGTCGGCGGCATCCGCCGCCTCCGGCCTCGGCGGCAGGGATCGAAATAGCAGCGGCGCGCCGTCCCTCGCCAGGATCAGGTCCACATTCGCGCCGTCCTGGCGCACCAGCAGCTGGGACCCCAGCGCCGGCACGGCACCGCTCTGCTTCAGCACCCACCACCAGCCCAGCGGCTCCACATCCACCCGGTCCGGAAGCGCCGCAGCCTCCTGGATGGTGCGGCCCCAGGCCTCCACCAGGTCCCGGCGCACCGCCGCCATCACCACCAGCGATGAGGCCTCGGTCGTCTCCAGCGTTTCCGCGCCCAGTGCCATGGTCTCCACGGGGAACGGTGAATACTTGTCCGTCTGGAGTTCGGCCATGCCCCGCAACTCCTCCGGGTCCGTGCTGGGCAGCAGCGCCACCCGCAGCAGCGTCTGGTCACCCGGCAGGGCGACAGCCAGCCGTCCGCGAATCCCCTTGATCTGCGGACGCAGCGCTGCGCCGGCGCCTTCGCCCCCGGGCGCCCCCGGCCATTCGGCCTCCCCCTGGGAGTGCACGTCCCACGCTTCCTTCGTGCGGCGCAACACCGTCCATTCCAGGCGATTCCGCTTTACGCAGATGCCGGTAATCCAGGATGCGCCCATGCCTATGAAATCCTCTCCATTTTCAAGCCGCCATTCTATCCCCCTCCCGGACGGCAAGCAACCGGATTCGACGGTGGAATGGAATTCGGCATTGCCATCGCCCCCCGACATCCCGCAGACTGGCCCCCGGCATGTACAGACTGGTCTTTCAATCCGGCCGCCATGAAGGCAAGCGCATTGTGGTGCGACAGGCCCTGACGGTGGCCGGACGCGATCCCGGATGCCATCTGGTGCTGGACGGCGATAAGCGCATGGCGCCCCGTCACGCCAGCCTGGAGGAACGCGGCACCGGCATCTACCTGTCCCCGCTGTCTCCGGATCATTCCGTGCGGCGCAACGGCGAGCCAGTCACCGGCACCGTCCGACTGGCCCACAACGACGAAATCGACCTGGGCGGCATCCGTCTGGTTTTCCAGGAACTGATTGCGCCCCAGGCGCGTCTCCGCCCGAGTCCCGGCCTGTTCCAACCGCTCACGATTCTGGCAGCCGCCGCCATTCTCGCGGTGGAAATCCTCCTGCTGGCCTATCTCGTGGATTGGCCCGCCCATCTCCTCCGGCCGGCCGTCGAGTCCGCCGATCTGGCCTTTGCCGATGCCCATCGCGCCGAAAGGGAGGTCGAAGCGCAGGCCCTGGCCAAGCAGAAAGCCGGGACTTCCGCCGGGGCCGATTCCATCGTCAGCCTGCCGGGCACCGCCTCGGCCTCCACCTCGGCCCCCCCCGGTGTCGTCTCCACCGGCCCCGCTCCGGCCGTGGCCGCGGCCCCGGAGGAAATCCTCCAGGTGCTCGAAGTCGCCGACTTTCCGCCCGCCGACACCAACACAACCCTCGTGGACCTGCCGCCTGTTTCCGCCGCCGATCCGCGCATCGAAGAAGCCCAGCGCCTGCTTGCCCAGGCGGTGGCCGCCGCCGATTTCGCCGACTACGCCGGCGCCTACCGGATTCTGGACCAGATCCACCAGCTCGAGCCCGGTTTTCTGCCCGCCCACGTCGAACACGCCAGGCTGCTGGAAGCCCGCGGCGACCTGGATGCCGCCCGCCAGCGGTGGGGAGTTCTTCTGGGCCTGGCCGCCCCGGACTCCCCGTTTCGCCGGCAGGCCCAGGAGCAAACCCGCCGTCTGGATGACCTGCGCGCCCTGCAAACCCGCCTGATCCAATCCCCCGCCCCCATGGATCCCGACCGCCTGCCCCACGGCATCCGCCTGGTCTCGGCCGACATCCAGCGCCTGCCGGCCGACGCCGACGTGGCGGAAATGCGCATCCTGAACGGCGCCGTGGAAGTGAGCCCGGAGGAGCGTCTGTTCCAGGATGCCCTGGTCCAGGTGTTCGTAACCTTCTACGACCACGCACCGGACGAGGAACCGCGGCCCACCCGCGCGATTACCACTCCCTCTCCCATCGTGCTGGGGGCCGTTTCACGGCTGCGCCCCGCAACCGCGTTCGAAGCCACCTATGTCGTCCCGCAGGGCACCCGCAACCTCGAAGCCCGCACCGGCGGAAGGCCGCTGTCCTACTACGGCTACACCATCCATATCTTCGCCGGACAGATCCTGCAGGACGCCGTTGGCAAACCCCGCAAGCTCCTCAATCTGCCCATTCATTTCCCCGACCCCGCCCAGGACTGACTCGTTTCGCGCAATCTGCAATCTGTCGCCCGGCCTATTCTGGCAGTCCGATCCACAGCCGGAATGAACCACAGAGGGCCACAGAGGCTCACAGCGGAGTGGTTCCGGCTGTTCCCTTTGGACTGCGGTGACAAGGCCAACGGCCGCGGCACCGCTTTGGC
>CAZHSS010000239.1:1872-2855 GCA_964535205.1 uncultured Verrucomicrobiota bacterium | reverse complement strand
CAGGGAGGACAGGATATGGAAGCCAAGGAAAAACGCGATATCGCCCGCGCACATGCCCAGCGAGAGCCCGTGATGCACCGGATCGGATGCGGACGCCTCGGTCGCGTCGCGTTCGTACTGGGCGTGAACCGTCACGCCCCCGCGCCGCATCGTGTCGCGGTCCATGATGTCGTCGTGAATCAGCAGCCCGGCCTGGAAAAATTCCATCGCGGCGCCCGCGCGGTCGAGCACGCGGACCATGGCGGCATCCGGCGCTTCCGCCGCGCACAGTTCGTAGCCCATCCGCACCAGGATGCCGCGGATCATTTTGCCGGACTGCGCATACTCATTCAGCCGCGCCGCCAGCTGGCCGCCCATCGGGCTGACGGCTGCCAGCCGCGGGGCATAGGTCGTCAGAATGTCGCGGACGGCCTGGGCCACGCCGGGCCGGACCTGCTGGAAATAGGTAAGCATGGAGCAAATTCTATCTTATCCGCCTTGAAAAAGCCAGATGACACGCAGCGCGGCGAAAAACGCCGCCTGCACCAGCACGAAAAAGCCCGCGAGGCGCCCTTCTCCTTCCGGAACGCGGCCCGAGGCGCGCCCGCTGAGCGGATGGGCGGCGGCGGCCAGCGCGGCGATGGCAAACCAGGCGGCGTAATTCTGGAGCGGCACGGTGTCGCCCGGCCAGCGCCAGTAGTCGAGCCGCATGGCCACGGGTTCCATCAGCACATCAAACAGCATGGCCGCCAGCCCCGCCCACAGGGCGATTTTCCACCGACGGCCGGCCGCCGGCGAACCGGCCGTCAGGCGGGTCGCCATCCATACCGTTCCGTTCACCACGACCACCCAGTTGAACGCAATGATCAGCGGCACGCCCCGCCAGGCCGGCCCCAGCGTCGCGCCGTATTCGTATTCGCCGAACACCAGACCCGTGGCCACGCCGACGGCCTCCGCGGCAAACGTCAGCGCGCAGGCGCCCGCCAGCAGCGCCGACACAGCAC
>CAZHSS010000239.1:0-1862 GCA_964535205.1 uncultured Verrucomicrobiota bacterium | reverse complement strand
CCCGCCAGCCACGTCAAGAACCGAACGCCGCCGTACGCCGCCGAGGGCACCGTGGCCAGCACGGCGGTCGCCAGCAGGAATCCCGGCGTCATCCGCAGCATCCACGGCAGCGTCGGGGCCATGACGTGACCGGCCGCGCCGACCGCAAACAGCACCGCCAGCCCGAGGGCCGCCGCCCGCTCGTAGAGTCTCCAGGAACTCGATCGCATCAGGTTCATCGTTCGGTTTTCTCCGCCAGATCCGCTGCCAGCATGCCCGACAGCAGGGCCAGCGGCATGCCGCCGCCCGGATGCACGCTGCCGCCGGCGAAGTAAAGCCCCCGGATCCGACGGGAGCGGTTCGGATGCCGCAAAAAGGCCGATGCGGGGCCATGGGAGGCCATGCCGTACAGGCTGCCGTGCGTGGAGCCGGTTTCCCGTTCTATGTCCGGCGGAGTAATCACCCGCTCCTCTGCAATCCAGGGTTCCAGGTCGGTCCCCAGCGCCTTCGACACCCGCGCCAGCACCGCCCGGCGGGCCCGCGCCGCCAGCGCGGGCCAGTCCTGGCCCGCCGCCCTCGGCGCATTCAGCAGCACAAACCAGTTCTCTCCCCCGGGCGGCGCGTCTTCCGGGTCCACCTTGCCGGTGATGTTGACGTACACCGTCGGATCCTCCGGCAGATCCAGGCGCCGGAACAACGCATCGAATTCGGCCGGGTAATCGCCCGAAAAGAAAATGTTATGCACCCGGGTCCGGTCGAATCCGCGCTTCAGCCCCCACAGAAAGACCAGTCCCGAGGAAGACGGTTCCTGCCGGGCGGCGCGGCGCGCCTCGGGCGTCTGCGGCATGTCCAGCAGCCGGCGATAGGTGGCCAGCACATCGGCATTGCTCACCACCAGGTCCGCCGGCCGGAACACGCCGCCGGCCTCGACCCCCCGGCACCGGCCCTGCTGCACCACGATGCGTTCGACCGCCTCGCCGAAGCGGAATTCCACGCCCCATTCCCGCGCGACGCGCTCGAGGGCGCGCGGCAGCGCCACGATCCCGCCGCGCAGCGCGTACCCGCCGAAGCCGTATTCCACATGCGGAATGATCCGCATCGTGGCCGGCGTGCGGTACGGGCTCGACCCGTTGTAGGTCGCATAGCGGTCGAACAGCTGCACCGCGCGCGGATCCGCGAACGCGCGCGCGTTGGCCGCATGAAGGGTCTGAAACGGCGACAGCCGGCCGGCATGGAGAATCGCCCGGATCCCGGCCCGGCTGAAAAACGTGGCCGGCTCGTGCAGACTGCGCGTCAGAAACAGCTCTCCCGCCCAGCGCCAGAGCCGCGCGCTGCGATCCAGACAGGCCTCCAGCTCGCGGCGGGTCGCCGCGCCCGCGGCCTCCAGTTCCGCGGCAAAGCGCGCGCGGTCGGAATAGCTTTCCAGCCGGGTGCCGTCGGCGAAATCATAGGCGCACAGCGGCGCCAGCGGCAGGGGCTCCAGATAGTCGTCCAGGTTCCGGTCCAGCCGCGCAAAGAACCGGCGGAACACCTCCGGCAGCGTCAGCAGGGACGGGCCGGTGTCGAACCGAAAGCCTCCCAGCCGGACGGAGGCCGCCTTGCCGCCGGCCTGCGGCGCCTGCTCGAACACGGTGACCCGCCGGCCGCTCCGGGCCAGCAGCGCCGCCGCCGCCAGGCCCCCGATGCCCGCCCCGACCACCGCCGCCGTGCGGCTCATGGCCGGCGCCTCCGCCGCCCGACGGCGTCATGCACCGCCGCCGCCATCGCCAGCATCGAAAAACTGTAGACAAAATCCTCGAGGGGGATGGACCCGGCCCGGATCGAGAGGATGCGCGCGTCGTCGTACCAGACCACGGGCAGGCCGGTCAGCACGCCGTTGGCGG
>CAZHSS010000238.1:315-2863 GCA_964535205.1 uncultured Verrucomicrobiota bacterium | reverse complement strand
CAAGGTCAGCGGCGGCCTCCACGGCGTAGGCGTCAGCTGCGTGAACGCCCTGAGCGAATGGATGGAAGTCGAGGTGCGGCGCGAGGGGAAGATCTACCGCATGCGCTTCGAGCGGGGGATCACGACGTCGCCGCTGGAGGTGATCGGCTCGTGCACGGACCGGGGCACCAAGGTCACCTGGTACCCGGACGACGGGATTTTCACCACGACGGAATATTCCTGGGACATCCTGGCGGCGCGGCTGCGCGAACTGGCGTTCCTGAACAAGGGCATCGAGATTGTCTTTCGCCAGGAGCAGCGCGACGGTGCGGTGCGCGAGGAACTGTTCCGCTATGACGGAGGCATCCGGGAGTTTGTCCAGCACCTGAACAAGAACAAGCTGTCGCTGCATCCGGAGGTGATATATTTCGAGAAGGAGCAGGACGGGGTCGCGGCGGAAATCGCGATGCAGTACAACGACACCTATGCCGAGTCCGTCCTGACCTACGCCAACAACATCAACACGATCGAGGGGGGCACGCATCTCAGCGGGTTCCGCAGCGCGCTGACGCGCGTGGTCAACGCCTATGGGCGGGCGAACAAGCTGCTGAAGGAAGAGGATTCGATGTCGGGCGACGACATCCGCGAGGGCCTCGTGGCCGTGGTCAGCGTGAAGGTGCCCGATCCCCAGTTCGAAGGCCAGACCAAGACGAAGCTGGGCAACAGCGAGGTCGAGGGCATTGTGTCGTCCATCGTCAATGAACTGCTGGCGACATTCTTCGAGGAAAACCCGGCGGTGGCGCGCAAGGTGGTCGAGAAGGGGGTGCTGGCGGCGCGGGCCCGCGAGGCGGCGCGCAAGGCGCGCGACCTGACCCGCCGCAAGGGCGCGCTGGATTCCGGCTCGCTGCCGGGCAAGCTGGCGGACTGTTCCGAGCGGGACCCGGCGCTGTGCGAGCTGTTCCTGGTGGAGGGCGATTCGGCCGGCGGCTCAGCCAAGCAGGGTCGCGACCGGCGCTTCCAGGCCATCCTGCCGCTGCGGGGCAAGATCCTGAACGTCGAGAAGGCGCGGCTGGACCGGATGCTCGGCAATCAGGAAATCCGCACGATGATCACGGCGATCGGCGCGGGTATCGGCCGCGACGAATTCGACGTGGAAAAGGCGCGCTACCACAAGATCATCATCATGACCGATGCGGACGTGGACGGGTCGCACATCCGGACGCTGCTGCTGACGTTTTTCTACCGCCAGATGCCCCAGCTGATCGAAAAGGGGTTCGTGTACATTGCCCAGCCGCCGCTCTACAAGATCCGGCGCAAGAAGCAGGAGCGCTACATAGACAACGACCGGCACCTGACGCAGGTGCTGATCGAGATGGGCGTCGAGGATGTCCGCCTGCTGAAGCCGGACGGGACGGTGCTGCTGGAAAACGGCGAAATGGCCGAAGTGCTCAAGATTCTGGAAGAGGTCGAGTACGTGACGGGCGCGATGGCGCGCAAGGGCATTGAGTTCGACACCTACATGCGGCGCTACGACGCCGTGAACAACCGCCTGCCGCTCTACCGGGTGCGGGTGCTGCCGCCGGGCGCCGATCCCGTGGACGCGGAGGTGCATCTGGCCTTCACCGACGAGGAAATGCGGCGGATCCGCGAAGAGGCGGAGTCCCGGATGGGGCCGCTGGATCCCGCGCAGTTCACCTGGGACGAGCTGCATCTGGCGCCGGGCCTGGTGAAGCAGGTGGCGCAGCTGCAGGCCCATGGGTTCGGCATCGAGACGCTGCTGCGCAGCGACACGCCGGTTTTCGAGGCCGAAGTGGACGACCGGAAGGTGGCCCTGCATGCCCTGGGCGACCTGCTCGGTCTGGTGCGCGAGACCGGCCGCCGCGGGCTGGGCATCCAGCGCTACAAGGGGCTGGGCGAAATGAACCCCGAGCAGCTCTGGGAAACCACCCTGGAGCCCGCCAGGCGCAAGCTGCTGCAGGTGAACCTGGAGGACGCGGTTCGCGCCGACGAGATCTTCACCATCCTGATGGGCGACGAGGTCGAGCCCCGCCGCGCCTTCATCGAGGAAAACGCCCTCAACGTGCGCAACCTGGATATCTGAGGACGGCATGGAATCCAACGACTCCACAACCGAACGGGTTGAAGAATTCACGCGCTTGGTTCATGGGCTTCGCGCGGCCGGGATTCCATTCCTTTTAGTGGGGGGGTTGTCATTGAGCGCATACCATTACGAACGGACGACTCACGATATTGACTTCTACTGTCTCCGGGAGCGATATGCGGACTTGGATGAGGTGATGCGGGGCTTGGGCTACCAGCTGTTGCATGAACCCACGGAGCTGTATGTTCGGTATGTTCAAAATGGACGGGACATTGTGGATTTCATCTTTGCCAATGAAGCAACCTTTGCCCAGATGGAGGCCTCTTCCCTGGAGACAACCGTTCTGGGGGCGTCCGTGCGCGTTCCGTGCCTAGAATATTTGCTTGCCATGAAGCTGTTTGCCTTGGAGCAGGGCAGGCGGCTGAAGGATTTGGGGGACATTGCCGAACTGATGCGGGCCAACGGCAT
>CAZHSS010000238.1:0-288 GCA_964535205.1 uncultured Verrucomicrobiota bacterium | reverse complement strand
CGCAATTCGAGAAGCTGTGCTTGAAGTATGCGTCGGAGCGCTGGTTGAAGTTTTTCCGGGAGTGTTCATGAAGCCGGATGCCCCGGGATTGGATTTGACGTTTGTGCGGGAAGTGATGCCGCTGCCGCCCGAACTGGGACCGGATGGCTATACCCGGCTGATCCGGTCGGTCTGGTCGCAGCGGACGGAAGAGGATGTGAAGCGGTATTTGGATGATGAAGGGAACCGGCCGGTCAACGCCTGGTTCCGGCTGGATGGAAGAGCAAGGACAGATCGATGAGCGATGAA
>CAZHSS010000237.1:0-2863 GCA_964535205.1 uncultured Verrucomicrobiota bacterium | reverse complement strand
ATCCACGGTGCGCCCGCTCAGCCCGAACCGCTCCGCGATCTCCCGGGTGGTCATGCCGCCGCCGATGGCATGGAGGATCTCGCTTTCGCGCGTCGTCAGGCCTTCAAACCCGGCCGGCGCGGTCTCGTCGGCCGCCGCCGGATGCCCGGCCAGCAGCGCTTCCGCCGCGGGGCTCAGGTAGATTCCGCCGGACCTCACCCGCCGGAGGGCCGCCACCAGGGTCTCCTCGGCCTGGTCTTTCATCACATAGCCCTGGGCGCCCGCGCGGAGGGCCTTTTCGGCATAGAGGCCTTCGTCGTGCATGGACAGCACCAGGATGCGCCCGGAGAAGCCGCGTTCACGGGCTTCGCGGATCCATTCCAGCCCGCTGCGGTCGCGCAGGGAGAGATCCAGGATCACGCCGTCGGGCCGGAGCCGCTCCGCAGCGGCCAGCCCTTCCTCGTAGGTGCCGGCCTCGCCGCAGACCTCGAAGTCGGCCTCGCCGGACAGCAGCGCCGCCAGCCCCTGGCGGACGATCGCATGGTCGTCCACCAGCAGCAGCGTGGTGCGTCCGTCCGCGCCCATGGTCAGTCCCGCTCCGCCCGGGGATCGCGTCCCATCAGTTCGGCGACCGCCTCGCGGGGTTTCCGTCCGTGATGAAGGATGGCCTCCACCTGCACCATCACCGGCGCCTCGACGCCGGCCTCGCGGGCCAGCGCGAGCGCCGTGGAACAGGTCCAGACGCCCTCGGCCACCTGCTCCATGCCCTCCAGGATCTGCGCCAGCGTCTCCCCGCGGCCCAGGCGTTCGCCCACGGTGCGGTTGCGGCTCTGCGGGCTCATGCACGTCACCATCAGGTCGCCGATGCCCGACAGGCCCTGGAAGGTCTGCGGGTGCGCGCCCAGCGCGACCCCCAGGCGGGTCATTTCGGCGAGTCCGCGCGTCAGCAGCGCCGCCTTGGCGTTATGGCCGAAGCCCAGGCCGTCGCAGACGCCCGCCGCCAGCGCCAGCACGTTCTTGAACGCTCCGCCGTACTCCACGCCCCGGACGTCGTCGCTCGTGTAGGCCCGGAACGTCGGCCCGGTGAACAGCTCCTGGAAGCGCCGCGCCACCGCGTTGTCGGCGCTGGCGATGGTCACCGCCGTCGGCACGCCGCGGGCGGTCTCGGGGGCGATGCTGGGGCCGGACAGCGCCGCCGGCGCCGACGCGCCCCAGGCTTCCGCCAGCAGTTCCGTCATGCGCTCGCGGGTGGCTTCGTCGAATCCCTTGGTGGCGCTGAGCGCCGGCGGGGCGCCGGCGGCCCGGTACGCGCCGGCAGAACCCTCCAGCACCGCGCGCATGTACTTCGACGGCACGACCACCGCCACGGCCTCCGCGCCGTCCAGCGCCTCCGCCGCTTCCGCGGTCCAGGCCACCTCCTCCGGCAGTTCCACGCCCGGCAGGAATTTCCGGTTGCGACGCGTGCGCCGGATTTCCCCGATGTAGGCCGCATCCGGCCCCCACACGCAGGGCGCGTGGCCGTTGCGCCGCAGGGTCAGCGCCAGCGCCGTGCCCCATCCCCCGTCGCCGATCACCGCCACCTTCATTCCGCGGCGCCGGGATTGTCCACCACGATCTCGTTCACCGGCGCCGGCAGGCCCGGCCCCTTGATGTACGGCGTGGTGAGGTACACGTGCTTGATCCACGAATTGAAGAATTCGTTGCGGTTGGCGCGCCAGTTGTTGACCGGCTGCGCCGCGTCGAGATTCTCCAGCGGCCCCACGTCCGGCCGCCCCCGCTCGCGGTCGCGGCGGGCCTCTTCCAGCAGGCGCGTCGAGTTGTACTCCTGGTGTCCCAGATGCATCAGAAACTGATGGTCGGGGGTTTCGAAAATGGTGTAGCCGCCCTTTTCGGCGTGGGCCAGCAGGCGCACCTGCCCGGCCTTTTCCGCGGCTTCGAGCACGGCGTCCTCGATACCCGAATGCCGGCTCTGCGGGCACCAGAACACGTCATCCAGCCCGCCCATGATCGGGTGGTCCGGCACCAGGTTGCGCGTGGGATAGACCCCGAAAATCTTTTGAGGATAGATCATTTTCTCGATGCCGAGGTACTTCGCCAGCGCCAGCCCGCCCCAGCAGATGCCCAGGAGGCAGGTGTTCGCCGCCCGGGCGACATCCACGATCCCGCACAGCTCCTGCCAGTAGGTCACCTGCTCCCACGGCAGCTCCTCCACCGGCGCCCCCGTCACGATCAGCCCGTCCAGCGACGCCACCGACTGCGCCCAGTCGAACGGCAGGTAATGCTTGTCGAGGTGGTCGTGGTCGGAGCTCTTGTAGTCATGCTCCCGCAGGCGGATCCAGATCGGGATGATCTGCAGGATGCTGCGGCCCATCGGCGCCAGCAGGTTGAATTCGTACTCCTCCGCCCGCGGCATGATGTTCAGAATCCCGATCCGCAGCGGCCGGATGTCCTGGTGCTCCGCCGCTTCCTCGCTGAGCCACGTCACGTGGTGGCGCTCGAACAACGGCTTCAGCCGGTGGTTGGGCGACAATCGGATGGTCACGACTCACTCCTTAGCATGTCCCTGGGCTCCGTTGGCATTTCAACCCGGTATCCTACCCGCCCCGGGCCGCCGGGCCAAGCGGACATTTCCGGAGTCTCGGTTATCATAATATGCGAGACTTTCGAATGCCGCGAACCGCGGCCTGCGCAACAGGCCGGAGTCTCGGTTATTATAATAACCGAGACAACCGGGGAGGCGGATGGGGGGCCGGGATCTCGTCATTAGAAGTACAGATCCCGTTCGCCGGCGGCGATGCGCCGGAAGGTGTCGCTGAACGCCGGCCAGACGCCGGGCTGGCGGACGCGCACCTCGTCGAGTTCTTGCTGCAGCAGGGCTTCGCCG
>CAZHSS010000236.1:0-2883 GCA_964535205.1 uncultured Verrucomicrobiota bacterium | reverse complement strand
GCCAGTTCGTTCGTCCCCAGCGCCGCCCGATAGATCCGCACATCGGCGATTTTTCCCTTCCAGTGCGATGACGCCGCATTCACGTGCCCCATCCCGATCAGCAACTCCGTCTGCGGGAACACATCAAACGCCTGAACCGCGGCATGCACTTCCCGCCCGTCCACGTACAGCCGCGCCGCGGTCCCGTCGTGCGACAGCGCCACGTCCGTCCAGCGTGCCGCATGGCCGGCCAGCCAGTTGGTCGCCCTTACCGCCGCCACGGCGGCATTGGTGCTGCCCGCATACCCTGTCAGCCAGTCCCGGCTGCTCCAGTACCGCAGCGCGAACCCCGGCCACCGGTTCGTCAGGATCAGCTGGCCGTCCGATATCACGGTGGGAAGCGCCTGCGTCCCCGCGGGATCGTGCCAGATCAGCGCCGTCACCGTAAACGGCGCGCCGGTCACCACCGCCCCGCCCGCCTGGCTCACCGCCACCACGTCATCCATCCCGTCGAACGCCAGCGCCCCGCCCTTTCCGCGCCCCGCCACCCAGGCGGCATCCGTCATGTGTTGCAGCACCCCCGGCCAGTTGGTCGAAAGCCGGTTGGATGCAACCGCACCCGCCCCGTCGTCAAACGTCCACCACGCCGCCAAGCCCTGCGACAGGCCGCCGTCGGAGCACGGGTCAAAACTGTAATCCAGTTCCCAGCCATCCGGCAGACCGTCGCCGTCCGTATCCATCCGCAGCGGATTGGTGCCGTGGGTGCCGGGTTCCTCTCCATCGGTCAATCCATCCCCGTCGGTGTCGGCCCCCTGCGGATCCGTCCCGAGACCGTATTCCTCCAGATTGGTCAGTCCATCGCCGTCCGCGTCCGCGGCCGCATCGTCCAGCCCCGCGAGCAGTCCGTTTTCCGCCTCCCAGCCGTCCGGCATTCCGTCGCCATCCGTGTCCGGATCCTGGGGATCGGTGCCGATCTGATATTCCTGCAAATTGAAAAGCCCATCGCCGTCGGCATCCAGATGCGCATCCGCCACCAGCGGATCCAGTCCATGGTCCGCCTCCCAGCCGTCCGGCATGCCATCGGCGTCCGTATCCATGCGCCGTGGGTGGGTCCCTACCGCGTATTCCTCTTCGTTTGTCAGCCCATCGCCGTCCGGATCGGCATCCGCATCGGCCGTATTCGGGTCCGTACCCCGGACCGCCTCCCAGGCATCCGGCAGCCCGTCGCTGTCCGTGTCCGCCGACAGCGGATTGGTCCCCAGCGCCGTTTCCGTGCCGTCGGTCAGTCCGTCGCCGTCCGTATCCGCATCAAACGGATCCGTGCCCAGCGCCGCTTCCTCCCCGTCGGTCAACCCGTCGCCGTCCGGATCGGCCGCCTGCGGATCCGTGTCTTCGGCGTATTCCTCCTCGTTTGTCAGCCCGTCGCCATCCGCGTCCCCCTCTGCATCGTCTGCCGTCGCATCCAGCCCGTTCGCCAGCTCCCAGGCATCCGGCATCCCATCGCCGTCCGTGTCCGCCGACAGCGGATCCGTTCCGTGTATCAGTGCCTCCGCGTAATCGCCCAGCCCGTCGCCATCCGTGTCCGCGCTGTTCGGGTCTGTTCCCCGCTCCCATTCCGGCCCGTTGCCCAGCCCGTCGCCGTCCGCATCCCCCAGCCAGTCGTTCACCTCGGCCAGTTCCGTCTCTCCCAGCGCCGTCCGGTAGATCCGCACGTCGTCGATTTTGCCCTTCCAGTACGATGCCGATGAATTGACATGCCCCGCGCCGATCAGCAATTCCGGCTGCGGGAAGGCATCAAACGCCTGGGGAGCGGCATGCACTTCCCGCCCGTCCACGTACAGCCGTGCCGCGGTCCCGTCATGCGCCAGCGCCACGTCCGCCCAGCGCCCCGCATGGCCGGCCAGCCAGTTGGTCGCCCTCACCGCCGCCACGGCGGCATTGGTATGGCCCGCATAGCCCGTCAGCCAGTCCCGGCTGCTCCAGTACCGCAGCGCAAATCCCGGCCAACGGTTCGTCAGGATCAGCTGGCCGTCCGATATCACGGTGGGATACACCTGCGTCCCCGCGGAATCCTGCCAGATCACCGCCGTCACCGTAAACGGCGCGCCCGTCACCACCGCCCCGCCCGCCTGGCTCATCGCCACATAGTCGTTGCTGCCGTCGAACTGCAGCGCCCCTCCGTTGCGGCCCGATACCCAGTTGCTTGCCGCCATCTGCTGCAGCACCCCCGGCCAGTTCGTCGAAACCCGGTTCGTGACAACCATGGCCGCCCCGCCGTCAAACGTCCACCACGCCGCCAGCCCGTGCGACAGTCCTCCGTCCGACCGCGCATCCAATCCGTTCGTGACTTCCCATCCATCCGGCAGGCCGTCTGAATCCGTGTCTGCCGACAGCGGATCTGTCCCGTGCGTCTCGATCTCTTCCCGGTCGGTCAGTCCGTCACCGTCCGTATCCGCCTCGAACGGATCGGTCCCCGCATTCATCTCCTCGAGATTCGTCAGCCCGTCGCCATCCGGATCGGCATCCGCATCGGCCGTATTCGGGTCCGTACCCCGGACCGCCTCCCAGGCATCCGGCAGCCCGTCGCTGTCCGTGTCCGCCGACAGCGGATTGGTCCCCAGCGCCGTTTCCGTGCCGTCGGTCAGTCCGTCGCCGTCCGTATCCGCATCAAACGGATCCGTCCCGTGCGTCACGACTTCGTCATAGTCGTTCAGCCCGTCGCTGTCCGGGTCGGCATTCTTCGGATCCGTGCCGTGACCGTGTTCCTGCAGGTTGGTCAGCCCGTCGCCGTCCGCGTCCCCCGCCGCATCGTCCACCTGCGGATCGAGCCCGTTCGCCAGTTCCCACGCATCCGGCATTCCGTCGCCATCCGTGTCCGCCAGCAGCGGATCGGTCCCGTGAATC
>CAZHSS010000235.1:889-2885 GCA_964535205.1 uncultured Verrucomicrobiota bacterium | reverse complement strand
CGCCCACGCTGCGCGCCATGCTGAACGAAGCGGAATCGCAGGGCATTGCCGTTCGCCGGCTGGCGACCGGGGATTCGGGCGATGGCCCGGGAAATCTGTTCTGGGAGGTTCTGTGGCCTCCGCCGGATGTGCCCATGGCCCGGGCGGATGACGCGTCGCTGGTGATGCGCGTGGCTCGGTTCGGCGTATCGGTCCTGCTGACGGCCGACGCGGGCGAAGAGCAGGAGCGGGCGATGATCCGGGCCGGGGAGTCCCCGGCGGCATCGGTTCTGCTGGCGGGGCGGCACGGCGACGCCGGGGCCACGTCCGGCCCCTGGCTGGACGCCGTGCGGCCGGGAGACGTGGTGGTGAGCGGCCGGGGAAATCCGGAGTCGGGGGATCGGGACAGACCGCTCGGGGCTCGTCTGGAGGCGCGCGGCATTCGGGAATGGCGTACGGAGGAAGACGGCATGATTCTGGTGGATCTGGGGGGAAATCCGGCGCGCTGGCCTTCGCCGGGGTATCGGATCCGCGCTTCGCGTACGCCTTGAGATCCGCACCGTTTCCGCCGCGGGTGTCCCGCCGGGGGCAGACGGCCGGGGGTCAGCGCACGATGGCGTCGGGGGCCGCGCGCCGCGGGGAGATGTCCTCGACCGGCAGGGGAGCGCTGAAGGCGACGCGGGCGCGGCTGGCCATGCGGGAGGCCAGGTCGTCACCGGCGCCGGAGAGGCGGATGCCGCGGAAGGCGGGCGACTGGTAGGCGCGGACCACGGACTGGATGGAATTGCCGTCCAGGGCCGTTTCCAGATAGCGCAGGGCGTTGCCGTTCTGTCCGAGGCGGGCCGCCAGCATCGCGGCTTCCAGGAAAAGGGGTTGTTCCGGCGGCTGGTCCCGCAGGAACCGTTCCAGCAGGTCCAAGGCGTCCTGAGGGCGGCCCAGTTGGCTCAGCAGGGTGCTTTGCAATCGATAGGCCGCGGTGTCGTCGGGCCGCCGGGCCAGATAGCGGGCCAGGAGCCGCGAGCCCTCCGGGGGATTGCGCTGGGCCACGGCGCACAACGCCAGATTGAACAGGGCGGGGGCATAGCCGGGTTCGATTTGAAGGGCGGACCGGAACTGGGTTGCGGCGGCCCGCACGCGGTTCTGCTGCAGCCAGGCGGCGCCGAAATCGTTTTTCATGGCGGCGCTTTCGCCGCCGAGCGCCATGGCCATTTGCAGGAGTTGAAGAACGAGCTGGGGATGTTCGCGGTCGGGATGACCGCGTCCCTGCACAAGCCACCAGTTGGCAATCCGGGAATCGGCGCCCAGCCGGTTCAGCAGGCGGGGCGTGGCCCGGGCCGACCATTCGTGCGGCCGGCCGCTGGACGGTTCCGGGGCGTGGGCCTTGGGTTTCGGGTCGGCCGGCCGGATTCCCAGGGAGCGCGCGCGCTGGTTTTTCTGGCTCCAGTCGCGTTGCGCGTATTTCACGGCCAGCATCAGCAGGGCCAGCATCAGCAGGAGCCCGATGCCGGTGGCGGCGGCGAGCCGGATGGTATGGTGGCGGACGGAGGGCTGGGGGGGGATGGAGGCTGCCCGGACCGTCCGGTGGCGGGAACGGGGCGGAATGGCCTTGCCCGAAGCCGGAGACGGCCGGGGGGCATCCTGTTCCTGTCGAGAGCCGTTCACGGTAGGCATAACGGAGGGCAGAATAGGAGGAACGTGCCGCCGGCGCAAGAGCGGAGTGGATGAACGGCGGCGGCGGGTTTGCCAACGCGGCCGGAAACAGGCAGAATGCCCGCACCTGTATGTCCCACTCCTGGAAAAAGCAGATGGCGCTGGTATGGGCGTCGCAATTCCTGTCCATTATGGGTTTTGCGTTTGCGCTGCCGTTTGCGCCCTATTTTCTGCAGCAGGAGCTGGGCATCGTTCAGCACGGGGAACTGCAACTGTGGGTGGCGTTGTTCTCGGCCTCGACGGCGGTGACCATGGGGCTGGCGGCGCCGCTGTGGGGCCTGCTGGCGGACCGGTACGGCAAGCGCGT
>CAZHSS010000235.1:0-879 GCA_964535205.1 uncultured Verrucomicrobiota bacterium | reverse complement strand
GATGTCGCTGATGGGGGGCGTGCAGACGCCGGTCATGCTGATTGTGCTTCGCCTGCTGCAGGGGGCGCTGACGGGCACGATGACGGCGGCGCAGGCCTTTCTGGCGGGGGAAATGCCGCATGAACGGCGCGGACTGGCCGTGGGCGGGCTGAGCGCGGCAGTCTTTTCGGGCACCATGGCCGGCGTATCCATCGGCGGATTCGTGGCCGACTGGCTGGGGTACCGCGCGGCGTTTGCCGCGTCCGGCGTCCTGCTGCTGTCGGCGGGGCTGCTGGTGCTGTGCTGCACGCGCGAAACCGCGGGGCCCGCCCGCCGGAACCGGGTGGCGGACGGCTCGCCGGACAGCGCCCGGGTGCACTGGCGGGATCTGCCGACAGCCCTGTACGGGGTGCTGGCGATGTTCGGGGCGATTGCCTTCGTGCGGCAGTTCGACGTGGCGTTTCTGCCGCTGCTGGTGCAGGAAATCCACGGCACCCTCGACGGCGTTTCGCTCTGGAGCGGCGGGTTGAACGCGTTCGGCAGCCTGGCGGGCCTGCTGGCGGGGCTGGCGACCGGATGGCTGTCCGACCGGGTGAATCCGCTGCGGATGGTGATCGGGGCGGCGCTGGCCGCCG
Source organism: uncultured Verrucomicrobiota bacterium (assembly GCA_964535205.1). GTDB lineage: Bacteria > Verrucomicrobiota > Kiritimatiellia > CAIQIC01 > Lenti-01 > JAAZFE01. The sequence goes on along the minus strand of CAZHSS010000235.1, from coordinate 265 downwards.
CGGTCTTCAGCGGCTGGCAGATGGCGATCCATTCGTTTTGGCGCGGCAGGGCGTGGCGTTCGGGCTGGCCAGCACCACGCGCTCGTTCGGCTGGGCCGTGGGTCCGCTCGTGGCCGGGGGGGTGGCTGCCCTGAATCTGCGGGTGGTGTTCGGCGCGGCCGGCATCGGCTATGCGCTGCTGGCCCTGCTGTTCACCGTGGCGGTCCGCGTGCGCCGCGACAACGCCGGCCGGCGCAGGAATGGATTGCCGGGAACAACCGGGCGG
>CAZHSS010000234.1:0-2889 GCA_964535205.1 uncultured Verrucomicrobiota bacterium | reverse complement strand
CTGAACACCTTCCGCGAACGCACCCGTCGTGACGTCCATCTAGTCTTCACCGGATCCGGCGCCATTGACGCCCCCCCCGCCCTCCGGCCCCATCTCCTCGACGCCGGATTCGTCAGCGAACAGGAAAAACACGACGCCATGGCCGGCGCCCTCGCCTTCATCCACCCCTCCGTCAACGAAAGCTTCGGCATCGTCCTCCTCGAGGCCTTCCTCGCCGGCACTCCCGGCCTCGTCCACGCCCAAAGCCGCGTCCTCGTCCACCAGTGCCGCGCCGCCCGCGCCGGCCTCTGGTTCCGCCACTACCCCGATTTCGAAACCCAGCTCCTGTTTCTCCTCGATCATCCCGACGCCCGCGCCGAGCTCGGGAAACGCGGACGCGACTTCGTCGCCCGCGAATACGCCTGGCCCGCCATCGAACAGAAGTTCCTCCAGGCCCTCGACGCCCTCCGTCCCGTCCGTTCATCCCCCGAACACCCCCAACCCCAACCGAAAGGAACTCCATGAAACCCCGCCCCATCCGGACCGCCCTCGCCATCCTCGCCGCCCTGGCCGTCACCGCCGGCGCCGCCGACCTCGTCTCCAACGGCAGCGGCCTGCGCACCAAGCCCATCCTGGGCGCCATGTACGAGCTCGACCTGCTCGTGCCCCCCGCCCTCAAAGGCGCCGACGCCAAGACCCTCATCGAAGCCGACCAGCCCATGCAGCTCGTCCTGACCCTCAAGAGCGGCCTGATCAACCGCAAGCGGTTCGTCGAAACCACCACCGGCGGCTTCGCCAAGGCCGCCAAGTCCGGCTACGAATGCGCCAAAACCCCGGACTTCCTTGCCCAGTTCGACGACACCGTCTTCCGCAAGGGCGACATCGTCCTCATGGCCTACGGTCCCGACGGACTCACCACCACCTACCGCAGGCAAACCGGCAAGGAAGATCCCGCCGCCTATGAAGACCAGGCCCTCGGCACCCTCCCCGGTCTCAACCTCAAAAAAGCCCTCTTCGCCATCTGGCTCGGCGACACCCCCGCCCAGGAATCCCTGAAAAAGGCCCTCCTCGGCACGCCCTGATCCTCCCCCCCTCTCCCGTCCCCCATTCTGGCGACCCTCCGTGCATTCTGGCGGGTGGACCGGCCCGCCGGCCTTCTAACTGCCAGATGCAAAAGCCGGTTGCGATCAATTGCATCCAAACGGGGCAATGGTTCTGTCGCCGACCCCGATTGCGGATTTTGTAGTGCTTGTGGGATGTTTCAAAGGCCCGTTTGGCGGACTCCAGATTCCCGGCCTGCTGATAGGCACAACCCCACTCCTCGCACGTCTGGGCACACGTTTGGCACCAAAGGCTGGCAAACCGGGGCAGGTACGTGCCAGGTCTGGCACAACTCGTTGGGAGAAATGGCGTACCTGCAGGGAGTCGAACCCCGAACCTTCTGATCCGTAGTCAGATGCTCTATCCAATTGAGCTACAGGTACGCGACAGGGTGTAGGTTGTACACCAGCCCGCCGTCTTTGGCAAGCCCCCCTCCCCCGTTTTTTCGGCCGGCAGCGGATCGCAGCTTCAGCGCCGGGAAAACACCCTGGCCCGGCGTAACACGCCGGGCCATGGCAAGCAGCATCGGTTGCCGAACGGTTCAGTCTTCCGTCTCTTCTGCAGACTCCGCCGCCGCGTCGCCCGATTCGTCCGCGGGCTCCTCCGCGGGGGTCTCCGGTTCGTCATAGCGCACGTCGCCGCGGGCCTTGTGGCGGCGATGCCACTTCCAGTACTTGCGGATGACGACGCTGTCGGGCGGGACGCTCTTGAACTCTCCCTGGATCCGGAAGCGATAGGTCACGTCCAGGTTGTCCGTCGATCCGGCCAGCCGGGCCGCCATCTCCGGGGGAACGTCTTGATAGGTCAGGGTCTGATCGTCCCACAGGCGGAAAAACAGCGACTGATCCTCACCATAGCGAATGAAGGAAAACATTTCCGAGGTGCCAATGACCCGGCCTTCCTCCGCCACGGGTTCGGGTTCTGCGGGTTCCTCCGCCGGCAATTCTTCGCCAGCCGACTCGCCCCCTTCTGTCCCGAATCCCTCCATCTCCTCCGTCGGGGGCGCCTTGAGGGCTTCGATTTCCGCTTCCAGCCGGGCAACGGCCTCGGCTTTTTCCGCCTTGAGGCGGTCAAGGGTCTTCTCCAGGCGCGCCTTCTGTTTGTCGGCGGCACCGGCCGCCGCCTGGGCCTCTTCGGTGGCCTGGGCCAGATCGGCCTGGGTCTTGGCGAGGGCTTCGCCCGCCGCCGCCAGCTCCTTGGACAGCGAGTCGGCCTGCGCCGTCTGCTCATTGACCTGCTGGGTCAGCGTAGCCACTTCGTTACGGGCCGAGGTCACCTGGGTCTCGGCGGCATTCAGGCTGTCGCGGGTACCGGCCAAATCCTGCTGCGTCGCCTGGATGGCGGCCGTCGTTCGCTCCACCACAGTGGCCAGCACATCGGGTGTTTTCAGCAAATCGGCCGTCAATTCCTGAACCGCGGGCTCGGCGGAGGTCTCGCCTTCCGCCGGGGCTTCGCCTTCGACCGCCGGCGCGGGTTCCGGGGCCGGGGCCGCCACGGCGACATCCTGGATCCCCGCCGTGCCCGCCACCTGCACCACGGCGGCGCGCAGGGCTGCGGCCTGGCCGGACTGCTGTCCGCCCCACAGCCCCAACCCCACGGCGGCGACCGCCAAGAGGCCCGCCACCCCCCACGCCACGATACCAACGATGTTGACCTTGCCCTTGCCTGCCATGGAAACCTCCTCGTGTGTACTCGGTTATGCTGAATTGGACTCCATGCCGTCCGGATTGTCAATCCCGCATCCGACGGACGGCCTCCCCGCGGTCAGGGCAGCGTCAAGAAAGCGGCTCATCGGGGACGATTCGCCCT
>CAZHSS010000233.1:0-2891 GCA_964535205.1 uncultured Verrucomicrobiota bacterium | reverse complement strand
GTGGCGGGCGACTTCTCGGTGGAGGACGGCGGGGTGCTGCTGGGCCGGAACCTGGCGGAGCGTCTGGGCGTGGGGGTGGGCGATACCCTGACGGTGTATTCGCCGGCGACGTTTCTGACCGAGGACGAGATCCGGCTGCCGTCGGAGATGCGGGTGGCGGGCCTGTTCGAGATGGGGATGTGGGAATTTGACGCGGGGTACGTGGTCGGCTCGCTGTGGGAGGCGCGCGATTTCTGCGCGGGGGCGGGCTACGAGGCGATCCAGGTGATGGCGGACGATCCGTATGCGGCGGGGGACGTGGCCGCCGCGCTCCGGGCGCGGCTGGGGCCGCGGGTGCGGGTGACGACGTGGATGGAGCAGAACCAGCAGCTGTTCGCGGCCCTGCGGGTGGAGAAGAACATGATGTTCTTCCTGCTGATCTTCATCACGATCGTGGCGGCCTTCGGCATCACCAACACGTTGATCACGGTGACGGTGCAGAAGACGCGGGAGATCGGCCTGCTGCGCTCGCTGGGATTTTCGTCGGGGTCCATCATGCGGGTGTTCTTCTGGCAGGGGTGGGTGGAGGGGGTGCTGGGCACCACGCTGGGGATTGCGGCGGGCCTGGCGGTGCTGAAGTACCGCAACCACCTGCTGCGGTTCCTGAACGACCGCTTCGGCATGCAGCTGCTGCCGGAGGAGCTCTACCACCTGGCGGAGCTGCCGTCGCGGACCGTGCCCGGCGACGTGGCGCTGGTGGCGGGCTCGGTGCTGGTGATCTGCACGCTGGCGGCGGTGATTCCGGCGTGGCAGGCGGCGCGGCTGGATCCCGTGGGGGCCCTGCGCTATGAGTAGCCTGATCGAAGCCATCGAGGTCTGCCGTTCGTTTCCGATGGGGGCGCGCACCCTGGATGTGCTGCGCGGCGTCTCGCTGGCGGTGGCCGAGGGGGAATCGCTGGCGATTTCGGGCATGAGCGGCGCGGGCAAGAGCACGCTGCTGCACGTGATGGGCGGGCTGGACCGGCCGACGGCCGGACGCGTGCTGTATCGCGGGCGCGACCTGTATGCCGCGGGGGACCGCGAACGGTCGGCCATCCGCGCCCGGAAGATCGGGTTTGTGTTCCAGGCGTACCACCTGCTGCCGGAACTGACGGTGCTGGAGAACGTGCTGCTGCCGGGGTTGAGCGCGCACGGGGCGTTTCTGCGGGGCCGCGCCCTGCGCGAACGCTCGGCAATGCTGCTGGACCGCGTCGGGCTGTCCGGCCGCGCCCTGCACCGCCCCAACGAGCTGTCCGGCGGCGAACAGCAGCGCGCCGCCATCGCCCGCGCCCTGATGAATGCCCCCGAGCTGCTGCTGGCCGACGAGCCGACCGGCAACCTCGATTCGAAGACCGGCGAGGAAGTCCTGCACTACCTCTTCGAACTGGCCGTTGAAGAAGGCCTGACGCTGGTGATGGTGACGCACAACGAAGCCGTCGCCGCCCGCTGCCGCCGCCACGTCGAACTGCGCGACGGCCGGCCCGTGGCGTAAGCCGCATAGAGGATAGGGGTCAGTCCTTGCATTGTAGCAATATGATTGACAGGGCGGGGTTGGCGGGAAGAAACTGAGATTTATGCCCAGAAGTCCGCGAATTGAATATCCCGGGGCGGTATACCATGTGATGTGTCGGGGAGATCGCCGGGAAGCCATTTTCAAAGGGGATGAAGATCGTTTACGTTTTTTGGAGACGTTAGGGCAGGCCTGCGAGCGGATGGAGTGGCGGATCCATGGATATGTGTTGATGCCCAATCACTATCATCTGCTGTTGGAAACACCCAGCGGGGGGTTGGTTGATGGCATGCGTTGGTTGCAGACTACATACACGGCCCGGTTCAATGCCCGACATCATTTGTGCGGACATTTGTTTCAGGGGCGCTACAAAGCTATCATCATGGATCCCGGCGAGCCGGGCTATTTCCGGACAGTCAGTGACTATATCCATCTGAATCCGGTCCGGGCCAGAATGTTGAAAACGGCTTCTGAACGACTGGAGGACTTTCCGTGGAGCAGCTATCCGGCGTATATCGGTAAAGCCGCTCGCCCGTTCTGGCTGGATACAAAACGGGTTTTGGGTAGCTGCGGCCTGAACCGGCAAGGCTATTTCCAATATATTCAGGGACGGGTTCGGGACGTTCTCGACAAAAGCGAAGTCTTGTCGGCGGAATGGGAATCCATTCGGCGCGGATGGGTGTTGGGCGGTGACGGCTTTCGAGAAGAGATGCTGGAACGCATTAGCGAGCGTATGAAGACGCGGAAACGCGAATCGTATTCGGGCGAAGAAGTGAAGGGACAGGATCGAAGAAAGGCAGAGGCCCTTTTGCAAAAAGGGCTTCAGGCACTGAAAGCCAATTTGAAGGATGTCCGAAACTGGAAAAGCACGGATAAACGGAAACAAGCCTTGACCTGGTTGATCCGTTCCTCCACGCCGGTTTCTTGCGAATGGATTTGTGAGCAGCTGAATCTTGGGCATCGAAGCAACATCAGCCGGGCAGTTCGGGCGGTTGAAATGCGGGGAGATGATCGCGGGTGCCTGAAGTCCATAATGCTACAATGCAAGGACTGACCCCTATTCCCGGTCTGACCCCTATTCCGGCGGATGGCGGGAGAAGATCTGCAGGCTGTAGCGGCCGATGCGGAGGGCGGCGCCGGGAGGCTCGCCGACGGCCTCGATGCGGTCGGCGCCGAGGTCGCGGAAATCGGGGGCGTAGCGGGAGGAATCCGAGTTGAAGTGGCAATACCAGGTGCCCGGGACGGGGAAGGGAATGGGACAGGCCTCGGTGTCATAGTCCACTGCGGAGAAGTTCGCGACGACCACCACCGGGTCATCGGGGCGGTCCGGGTGCCATCGGGCGTAGGCGATGAGGTTGAGATG
>CAZHSS010000232.1:0-2925 GCA_964535205.1 uncultured Verrucomicrobiota bacterium | reverse complement strand
AACCCCGCGAATACCGGGAGATTCCCATTGACCGCCTGATCTACCGCCTCACCGCCGGCCCGGAACTGTCGGAAATCTGGCCCGAAGGCCGCACGCTGGAACTCGTCCTCGAACAGGCCTGGCTGCCGGACGCCGTGCTGGTGGGCATCGGCGGCTCCGACATCACCGACCAGCTGGTGGACCGCGCCCTGGACGGCACGGCCACCCCGGTCTCGGACCTCGACGCCTGGAAGGCCTTCTTCCCCCGCCCGGATGCGGGCCTGCTCGAAATGGCCCATGCCTCCGTGTTTGACGGCCTGCGCGAATATCTCGGCCTGCTGGATGCCGTGACCGGCGACGAGGGCGCTTCGTTCATTCCCGCTGGACGCGGCCCGCTCTCTTGGCTCTCCTATCGCTCGCCCACCGGCGTCCGCGCCCGCATGCGCTTCGGCCTCGACGATCTCGGCGCCATCGCCCAAAAGGCCCGGGAAGCCCAGCAGCGCGCCGCCAGCGCCCAGCAGGCCCAGATGGAGAAATTCCAGCGCGAACTGGAAGAAGAAGGCTACGACTTCCAGGAACTGGACGAGGCCGAACCCGGCGACGGGAACCTGGACGTCGAAGAAGACGACGACTGGGGCATGGAAGAAGATGACGACTGGGGCATGGAAGAAGACGAGGACGAAGCGGAGGGGGATCTGTTCACCCCCGCCGAAACCATCGAAGAACCCGTCCCCATGGAAGCCGTCGAAGACTGAATTCCGGTCATATTGAGCGAAGGCGAGGGATCTCAGCCCCACCCCGTCGGCCCGCCTGCGGGACCAAGCCCAGATCCCTCGAATACGCTCGGGATGACAGCCCTCCCGAAGCCCGCCGTCGCGACCACGCTCAGCCCCCCCTCCGGTCATGTCGAGCGAAGTCGAGACATCACAGCCCCACCCCGCCGGCCCGCCTGCGGGACAAAGCCCAGATCCCTCGACTACGCTCGGGATGACAGCCATACAGGACTACAAAGCCTTTTTGCCCAGCATGCACCGAATCGCAGATGCCCCCCCCCTGGCACCCGGCCGCTTTTTTTTCTATGTGCCGATTCGGGGGCTGTGATAGAAATTAGACCGTTTCACCTCTCGGCAACCGTTCCATTCTACACAGAAAAATCCAAACGATGAGCGACAAAGCGTATAACTTGTTTGAAATGGCCCAGAAGCAGTTTGACCAGGTGGCCGGCCTGCTGGAACTGGAAGACGGCGTGCGGCAGCTGCTGCGGCAGCCGCTTCGGGAATACCAGTTTCTGGTTCCCGTGCGGATGGATGACGGCACGGTGCGGGTCTTCAACGGCTTCCGGGTGCAGCACAACGATGCGCGCGGCCCCGCCAAAGGCGGCATCCGTTTCCATCCGCAGGAGAACATTGATACGGTCCGCGCGCTGGCCATGTGGATGACATGGAAATGTTCAGTGGTGGATATTCCGCTGGGCGGCGGCAAGGGCGGCGTGATCTGCGACCCCCATCACCTGAGCGCACGCGAGCAGGAGCAAATCTGCCGCGGCTGGGTCCGGCAGATGTCCCGGGATGTCGGCCCCGTCCAGGATGTGCCCGCGCCCGACGTGATGAGCAACGGCCAGCACATGCTCTGGATGCTGGATGAATATGAAGCGATCCGCGGCGGGCATTATCCGGGTTTCATCACCGGCAAGCCGGTCGGCATGGGCGGGTCGCTGGGACGGACCGAAGCCACCGGCTACGGCGTGATTTTCACCCTCCGGGAGGCCCTCCGCGTCCTGGAAGTGGAACCGGCGCAGACCACCGCCAGTGTGCAGGGCTTCGGCAACGTGGCGCAGTACGCCATCCGCAAGTACAACGAGCTGGGCGGCACCGTCGTCTGCGTGGCCTGCTGGAACAACCAGGAGAAAAAAGCCTATTCCTTCCGCAAGTCCGAAGGCGTCGCGATCGAGGAGCTGTCGGCCATCGCGGACAAGTTCGGCGACCTGGATCCCGAAAAGGCCCGCGCCCTGGGCTATGAAGTCCTGCCGGGCGAAGCCTGGCTGTCGCAGGACGTGGACATTCTGATTCCCGCGGCGCTCGAAAACCAGATCCAGGCCGAAAACGCCGGGCAGATCAGTCCGCGCGTGAAGATTGTGGCCGAAGGCGCCAACGGGCCGATCACCCCCGAGGCGGATGCCGTGCTGAAGGAACGCGGCATCCTGCTGATCCCGGATTTCCTGGCCAACGCCGGCGGCGTCACGTGCAGCTATTTCGAACAGGTCCAATGCAACATGAATTACTTCTGGGAAAAGAAGGAAGTGCTGGACCGGCTGGATGACAAAATGACCTGGGCCTTCCGCGCGGTCAACGAACTCGCCCGCAAGCGCAGCCTCTACATGCGCGACGCGGCCTATGTGATCGCCATTGACCGCGTGGCGCAGGCCGTCAAGAGCCGCGGCTGGGTGTAGGCGTTGCCCATGGCGGCCGGCAAACACCCCCTGGATCCCTCGCTGGATGGCGTGCTCGACGCCCTGCGCGAACGGGCCAAGGAGCTGGATTGCCTCTACCAGATCGAGGAACTCCTCGGTCGCCATGACCTTCCGCTGGCGGATGTGCTCCAGGGCGTGGCCCGCATCCTCCCCCTGGGCTGGCAGTTCCCGGCCATCTGCCAGGCGCGGATCCGCTGCGACGGCGCCGCGTACGACTCCGGCCCCTATGCCCCCCCCGTCTGCGGCCACAGCGCCGCCATCCGGGTGGAGGACTCCCCCATCGGCTCTGTGGAGGTTTCCTATGCCAGCGAAATCCCCCTGCCGAGCGACGACTGCTTCCTCGAGAAGGAACACAAGCTGATCCGTACGGCAGCCGATCGCATTGGCCAGACCATCCAGCACCGCAAACTGCGCCAGATGCGCAGCGAGTGGGAATCCGCCCGCAAGGAACTCGGCGGCCCCAGCTCTTCCCGCGA
>CAZHSS010000231.1:0-2936 GCA_964535205.1 uncultured Verrucomicrobiota bacterium | reverse complement strand
GGAACCCGACACAGGAATCACCAAACCTATTTGCAGAACTTGACGCACACAACTTGCGGTTTCCACGCCATGGAAAACTTTTCCCCGGTTTTTCCACGCTATGGAAAACTTTTTTCCACGCTGTGGAAAATCCGGAAACCCGGGGTTATGTCCCGATGGCGGCCCAGACGTCTTCAACCGTCAGGCGTTCCAGTTCGTCTTCGGGCGCGCGCAGCACGCGCACCCCGCCGCGCCCCCGCGGCGCCCAGGTTTCCGCGCTCGACGGTCCGAACAGGGCGACCACCGGCAGACCGACCGCCGCCGCCAGATGCGTAATGCCGGAATCGTTGCCAAGGAACCGCTCGGATTCCGCCAGCATCGCCGCCAGTTCCACCAGCGACAGCCCTTCCAGCCGGGGCAGATCCGGCAGGTCGCGCGCCAGCATGTCGGCCACCGCAGCATCGGCTTCGCCTACCACAACCGCCACGTCCCGTCCGTCCGCGCGCAGCCGATGAAGGATGTCCGCAAAGCGGTCCGCCGGCCAGGTCTTCGCCGGGCTGCCGCTGCCGGGATGCACCACGACCGGCCGGCCCTGGATCCCCATCGCCTGCAGGCGGCGGCGGGCCTCGGCACGCGCTTCGCCGGACAGATCCAGCTCCGGGACCAGATCCGTTTCGTAGATCGCCAGCGCCTGGAGCGGTTCCAGCAGAAACGGAATCGCATGGCCGCGCTTGATGATCGGCGAACCGCTCAGCACCTGCCGGGCCCCGGCCAGCAGCAGATTGCTGCGCACCTGGCCCACCGGATCATGCAGATAGTTGAAGATCAGGTCGAACGACCGCACCGCCGCCACCTGGGCATCCGTGAACTGCGGATGCGGCACGAAGAACCGCGACATCTCCGCACGGTCCAGCGACACGACCGACTCGGCCAATCCCCCGGCAACGGCCAGGTCGGCAATGTGCGGATAGCCCCAGATTTCGATCCGCGCCAGCGGCCACTGGGTGCGGAGGGCCTGCAGCACCGGCAGCGTGACAATGAAATCGCCGATGGCCCCGCCGCGCAGCACGAGGAAGCGCGGGGCATGGGATTCAATGGAACCGGCCACGAGAGCCCCCTCAGGCCAGATGCCACAGCCCTGCCGCCAGCAGCACCGCCCCGCCCGCCCCCTTGACCCAGCCCAGGCGACGCACCGCCGCATCGGCGACGCACAGCCGCCGGCACGCGCGGCGGAACAGCCACGGATGCAGCATCAGCGCGCAGCCGGCCACCACCCAGGCATAGGCGATCAGTACCGGCACGATGCGCCAGGCGGAATCCGCCCAGCGCACGCCCATCAGCAGCGGATTGGCCACCAGCAGCAGCAGGCCGCCCAGCGCGCGCGGCGCCAGCAGCTCGTCCAGAAAAAACACGACGGCCGCCAAAAGCGCCACAGCCGCAAACGGCAGAAAAGGCTTGAGAAACTCGAAGCGGCCCAGCGCGGCATGCTGCACCACCCAGGCCACCCAGAACACCGCGATGGCGGTCATCAGCCAGCCCGGCCAGCGCGACCGGGGAAATCCCTCGAGCCCGCGGCGCACGCCTGCCGGCATCCCGGCCATGAACGCCCCGGCGCCCAGCCCCAGCGCCCCAAGCAAAATCAGCGCCCGCCCCAGAAACAGATTGGCATCCGTCACCATACCACCGCCTCCTCCGCCGGCGAAGCAGGCCGCGGCGCCGGCCGCGCCGGTGCGGGCCGGACGGCGGCGGGACTCGCCCGGCCCTTGGCAGGCAACTCGCCGATCTGTCCCGCATAGGGATTGGACGGCGGCAGGGATGGCGCGGTGAGAACGCCCGGCCGCTCGGGATCTTCTTCAAACGGCGTGCCGCCCGTCACGGCCACCTGGCCATCGGCCTCCCGGACAAGACGGATCTGGCCGGCTTCCGCGATGTAAAACGCCGTGCCCAGGGGCGTCCCATCGGAATCAATGCGCGAATGAACGAAGCGATCCGGCGCGCTCTGGTGCAGCACATGAAACACCCCTTCGCCATCCTGTTCCAGACGGGGCTCGAAAAACCGGATCAGGCGCCCGAGCTCGTAGCAACCGAGACAGGTACCGTCGGTGGGAGCATCCAGGCGGAAAAACAGCCGGTCGGTGCGCTCGCGGTGCAGCTGGCGCAGCGAAACGGTTCGGGCATCGGCGTGGTTCGGCATGCCGAACCGGCGCTCCAGCAGGATCAGTCCGGGCTGGACTTCCAGCGACAGCCGCGCACCGGCAAAGCGCGTTCCTCCGAATTCGAGCACGGGCCGGAGCATGTAGGACTGGCCGTGGAGAATGCGGTAGGCCTCCAGCAGATTGACCTCCACCTCGCGGGTTTCACCGGCCGGAATGATGACCGGGCGGCGAACCAGCGGCTGCCCGGTTTCGCGGACCAGCGACGTCGGGCGATCTTCGACATCGAAGCGCAGGCGCGCGTTGCCGTTGGGCGTCAGATCCAGATTCCGTCCGGTGTGGTTGCCGATGGTTACCGTGGCCCGCACCGGTTCCATGAGCAGCGTGCGGCTGTGCCCCAGCGACCACTCCATTTCCACCTGGGCCGTGACGGTCGAAGACAGGCCCAAGCCTGCCAGGATCAGTGCAAATTGAAGAGTGCGGTGCATGCGATGCGGAGTCCCTGCGGCGCCTATCGGCCGATTTCGAGGCGCGACGCGGCGCGCGCCGGCAATCCTGCCTCGTGGATCTTGCGCTGGGTGGCCGCGATGTCATACGGCACCCGCCGCAGTTCCACCACGTTCTGGGCCATGTCGTAAAGGGCATAGGCCGCGCGCGGATCGCCGTCGCGCGGCTGCCCCACGCTGCCCACGTTGATGTAGTATTTCCGGCCCGCCGTGATGCGCAGCTTCGTGTAGAGACCGCCCCGCACGATGCCGGCCTTCTCGAACGCCAGCGGCACGTGCGTATGCCCGAAAAAACACA
>CAZHSS010000230.1:0-2945 GCA_964535205.1 uncultured Verrucomicrobiota bacterium | reverse complement strand
TTCATGAGTTCATGAGTTCTGATTAATTTGGTTGCGGCTCTGCCGCGCTGTGTTCTCTGTGGTTCAAATCCCGATCCGAACGGTCTTTTCACGCCAAGACGCGAAGTCGCCAAGGGGAGCCGAACAGCCCGTGTCCGTCTGGTCGGGGGAAGCGACGAAACTTTTGACGGGGGGAGGGGATTCTGCGATAACGGTTAACTCGCATGGCGCAGGCATGGCACAATCGAAGACTCCTGTGGGCCGGATGGATCGGGCTGGGGCTGGCTTGCGCCGCGGGGGCGGGCCCGGTGTCCAGCGCGACGAACCGGCCCGTACTGGGGGCGGAGCGGTCTCCCTTTCTCCGCTATGATTCCTCTTTGGCGTTCACCAATGCGCAGGGGCGGGTGGCGGAGGTGACCAATGTGCAAATGGCGGGCACCTGGGATGTCTGGACGGGACGCTACGGGCTGGCGAAATCCGGGGAGAATCTCTGGCAGCTGGATGTACGGACGCTGAACGCGCGCCTGGGCCAGCACGAGTTCAAATTCATTGTCAACGGGGAGTGGGAAACGGGGGCGAACCGGCTGATGCCGGTCAACCTGGACGGGGAGATCGAGCAGCCGCCGGCGAGCATCCAGCGGGCGGCGATCGACGGTTCCCAGATGATCCGGGTGTTTTTCCGCCGGAGCCTGCCGAAGGGGGTCAAGCCGGTGGCGGTGCTGGACCCGCCGGTGGAGGTGGCCTGGACGGAGGTGGTGACGGAGATGGAGGACGCCCGACAGACGGGTTATCTGTTCTCGCAGGGGCTGGTGACGTTTCTGTTTGATCCGGCGGCGTACGGGCGGGAGCTGCCGCCGGACACGAAGGTGGTGGTGGCGGGCAATTTCAATGGCTGGGACGGCGGGGGATGGAACAAGCAGTGGGTGCTGAAGCGCGGGCGCCTGAAAGGGACGTGGGAAGGCTCGGTGCAGCTGGACGGGATGCGCCTGCCGGCTTGGGAGAAAGACCTGCTGTTCAAGTTCGTGCTGAACGGCAGCGAGTGGCTGCTGCCGCCGGAGGGGGCTCCGAACGCCCTGCCGGACGGCAAGGGCAGCGTGAATCTGAAGCTGGACCTGTTCCGGACGGGCGGGGCAGAGATCCGGGTGCACACGGCGGAGCCCCTGGACCTGACGCAATCCTATGTGGTGCGGCTGGACGGGGTGGGGGAGCGTCCGCTGGGGGTGGAGGCCACGCCGGACGGGGTGTTCAACGAGTTCCGCAGCGGCAAGACGATGGGCGCGACGCTGGACAAGGAGCGGGGCGTGACGACGTACCGCCTGTTTGCGCCGCGGGCGCGGAATGCCTGGCTGGGATTCTGGGACGGGCCGATGGCCGTGGAGTGGGAGCCGACCTTCCGGCGCCTGCCGCCCGCGGAGGAATACCGGATGTGGAAGGATCCGGCCGACGGCGTGTGGGAGATCAGCACGCGCGGCCTGGACACGGGCCGGTTCTACGGCTTCCGGGTGGACGGGCCGTTCGGCGACGGGGAGATGTTCGACGCGCTGAACGTGGTGGGCGATCCCTACGGGCGGGCGGCGGCGAACGCGGACGGGCTGACGATGGTGATCGATCCGGAGGAGACCAACCAGTGGTTCCGGGGCTGGACGGACCAGCACTGGCAGACGCCGGACCCGCAGGATGTGATGATCTACGAATGCCATGTGCGGGGCATGACGGTGCATCCGTCGTCGCGGGCGCCGGCGGCGCTGCGGGGCAAATACGCCGGCCTGACGGGCACGCTGGGGAAGGGCACGGGCCTGGACCATTTGAAGGCGCTGGGAATCAACACGATCGAGTTGCTGCCGGTCAATGAGTTTTCGGAGCATTCGGATCCCTACAACTGGGGCTATTCGACGGTGTATTATTTCGCCCCGGAATCGGGCTACGCGACGGCGCCGGAGAAGGGATCGGCGTATTTCGAGTTCAAGCAGCTGGTGAACGACCTGCACAACGAGGGGTTCGCGGTGGTGATGGACGTGGTGTACAACCACGTGGGCGGGCCGAACGTGTTCGCGACGATCGACAAGAAGTACTACTTCCGCCTGAATCCGGATCTGAGCTTTTCGAACCACAGCGCGTGCGGCAACGACCTGAAGACCGAGGCGCCGATGATGCGCAAGCTGATCGTGGACAACATCCGCTATTTCATGGAGGAGTTCCACGTGGACGGCTTCCGCCTGGACCTGGCGGAGCTGATTGACATGGAGACGATGCTGGCGATCCGCGACGCGGCGCTCCAGATCAATCCGAACGCGATTCTGATTTCGGAGCCGTGGAGTCCGGGGCGCGGCGAGAACAAGTACCAGCTGCGGGAGACGGGCTGGTCGGCGTGGAACAATGATTTCCGCTATGCCGCGAAGGATTTCGCGCGGGGCTGGGGCAACCGCGAGTGGCTGCGCGAGGGGATGTTCGGGTCGGTGAATACGTGGGCGAAGAACCCGCTGCAGCCGGTCAACTATCTGGAAAGCCACGACGACATGGCGTTCATGGACGAGATCAGCAGCGACCCGAACCACGACGGCCGGCGGCTGCGGGACGAGGACACGGCGCGCAACCGGCTGGCGGCGACGATCCTGTTCACGTCGCTGGGCAAGCCGATGATTTACGAAGGGCAGGAATTCCTCCGCAGCAAGTGGGGAATCGCCAACACCTACAACCGCGGCGACGCGGTGAACGCGGTGCGCTGGGCGGACCGGGACCGCCCGCTGGCGCGGCAGGCGCTGGACTGGTATCGGGGATTGATGCAGCTGCGGCGGAGCGAGGAGGGGGCGGCGTTCCGGGTGGCCCAGCGCCCGCCGAAGAGCTACTACCGGTGGATCCTGCCGGAGAACGACAAGCTGATGGGCTATTGGGTGAATGTGCCCGAACTGCATGCCGGGCGGGGATTCGGCGTACTGCTGAACGCCGACACACAGGCGCATTCGGTC
>CAZHSS010000229.1:2332-2969 GCA_964535205.1 uncultured Verrucomicrobiota bacterium | reverse complement strand
CCCGCGCCGAGTGATTGAAGATCTCCGATCCCCCGCTCCACAGCGGCGCCGCCAGCAGGCTGAGCACCCCCGACAGCAGGATCAGAAACGCCGTCGGGATCACCAGCAGATTCATCCCCAGGGCCACCGGAGAAACCAGATTGAAGAAAACCGCCGTCAGCGGCGAGGTCCCGATCCAGGCCGATACGCTCACGGTGCCGAACCGGGTCAGCGTCAGGCCGGCTTCGCGCATGCGCCGGTCTTCGGGAAGCTCTTCCCGCGGCAGCTGCCAGGCATCGCCGCGGAACGTTTTCACAGCCCAGGCATCGAACACCGGCTGCACGGCGATCAGGCCGGCCACGGCGGTGAACGACAGCAGAAAGCCGAGATCCCCCAGCTGCCCCGGCGCCGCCGCGAGAATGGCGCAGGCCGCCGCCGCCAGGACGGATACCGCGTCAGGCTTGCGCCGCAGCATGGGCGCGGCCAGCAGAAGCGAGGCCATGACGCAGGCGCGCACCGCGCTAGTGGCGGCGCCCGTGGCGACGGTGTATCCGGCCAGCAACGGGGTCACGACCCAGAACCAATGCGGGCGCGGCAGGCGCAGGGACCGCAGCATCACCATCAGCAGCATGGTCACCATGCCCACATGGGCCCCGGA
>CAZHSS010000229.1:2020-2261 GCA_964535205.1 uncultured Verrucomicrobiota bacterium | reverse complement strand
GCACGGTGCCGGTCACCGCGAAATCCTGGCGAAGCAGCGCCGGCAGGTCCTCGCGATAGCCCAGCAGCAGGGCCTGCAGCAGGCCGCGCTCGTCGGGATAATCCTCCAGCCCCCGCGCCAGAACCGCCCGGGCCTTCCGCCGGAACCCCAGGCAGGCCGCCTTCAGCGGATTTCCCCGCCCGGCCTCCAGGAAAAACAGGCGGTCGGGATCCACCACCGCCTGGTTTTCCGGAAGGGTGAA